>JAJYKL010000151.1 GCA_021788625.1 Chloroflexota bacterium | reverse complement strand
AGGATGGTTCGACAAGCTCACCATGATCATCCTGAGCATGTCGAAGGATGGTTCGACAAGCTCACCATGATTATCCTGAGCCCGCCGAAGGATGGTTCGACAAGCTCACCATGATCATCCTGAGCCTGTCGAAGGACGACCAGCTCACCATGTTGACCAACTCTCACATAAGAATCGAGAAGTATTTCATATGTAATATCTAGATTTCACCCTGGAGGAAACATCACACCACATGCATTTGAGCACGAAAGCTGTTGCCAACAGGCGAAACCGGATACAGAGACAACTGGGCAGGTTGCCGAATCCATGATTGCGCTTGAGCGGGCAAGACAAACTATAGGCCGGAAGGACTACCGCCAACCAGGCGGCGCGGCGCCATCAGCACCTCTGCCAAGCAATCCCCCAGATGAGTGCCTACTCGCTGCCGATGTGGTACTGGTCGATCAGATCGAATTATGGTACGAGTGATACTGTACGCCAGACCAGTCAGGCTCAGCGATATGTAAACTCACCCTTCGCCAGACTGTTGAGGAACCCGTGGACTTCACCGATCGCCTCACGACTCATTTCGGTAATTTGAGTCACGACGTGCAGGTGGACGTTGATGCCAAAGCCGAGTGGTACCAGCACTTTGCGGTGCTTCTGGATCACAAAAGCGGGCGTATCATGCGTCCGATTACCTAGCGAGCGGCTGATTCGCAGCGCTGATTATTACCCCTGAACGGTGCAGGCTTGTAATTACTGGCAAACTGTACCAGGCTAGTAAGGTGTTGCTGACGCAGCAAACAGTAGCCAGGTGGGTCCATGAACCCACCTGGTTTTTTTCACAACACGACTAATCGAATACACCTATATAAACCGGAATGGTGCATGGGCACGCTATTGCGACGCCGTCGCGACAGGTGTTTCGATCGGTGCCACTGTCGCAGTTGGCACAGCAGTAGGTGGCAGTATAAGGAAATCCTTCTTTTGGCGGGTGACAAAGTCATCCAGGGTATAACTGCTAACCGTCAAATAGTAAGGCGATACACTTGTATACACCGTATATACGCTGTTCGAAGTGTCTTTAGCGCCGACCTTGATCACAATGGGCTTGGTAGTGGACGACGTTTGACTCAAAGTCAGAGTAATCGTCGCAGTTGGCGGCTGCAGCCCGTACTCCGGTTTAGGCGATTTGCCCAACGGCGAGTTGATGGTCAGGCTAACCAGGCGTGCCACCGCGTCGGTCACCTTGCTGGTGTCCAGCTTGTCATTCGGGGTCAACCCTTTCATGATCCACGTCTTACCTGTGTTCACGAAGTCGAAGGTACCGTTGTGGTTAGTAATGGTGAGACCGGTCACATCGGTGTCTTTGATCGTAAACAGGGTCGGGTTGATCCAGTCCACAGCAGAGGTGCTGGCATCGGTGTTATTGATGGCATCGGTCAGCCACACTTCAGCCGCACCGTCTGCACGGACATACACCGCCCCTCCTCCACCGGACGAACCAATCAGAAGGGTGTGTGTCTTGCCATCTGTGGTCTTGAACTGTACGCGCTTCACATAGGTGCCATCGGCCACTTCCAGGCGCGGGTAGCTGGACGCATTATGGGCAATCAGGCGACCGGTCTGAATATTCAGCAGCTTGCCAATAAAAGTGTTTATCCTGGACGTGTCTCCGGGGTAGTCGTCCTGTGCGGGCAGTGTCCAATTGTTGTTCGTTTCAACCAGGTCGATCTTTGCACCCGCTGGTTCCTGTATCGTAATCGCCTGCACATCGGCCGACTTCAACCCGGCAAAAAGGGGCTTCGCCGGTGCGGCCGCAGCAGGTGAGCGCAATGTCGTGATGAGCAGAATCAGCACCAACTGCACCACCAGCGTTACCACCAGAATCTCGTTACGTCTATTCATGTTTGTGCGTTCCTCAGTTATCTTGCTCTCTGGGTTTCTGCATTTCGTCGGGCGTCGACTCAGACGTTACCAACTGCATGGGCGGTTGAGTGCGCTGCCGTGTGCGCCAGATCAAACCAATGCCGATCAATGCAACCAGTGCAACCACGTAATTCATGACTTCCCAAATGGTGCGATCGCTCTCCGTAAGCGGTTCCAGTACACGGGTGGAAACACCACGCGACCGGATACCAAGCAGGTCAAGGTCAGCCGCTGACCAGTCCACTGCATTTTGAGCAAACTGCAGACTGTTCATATACCGGTCGGGGTTCAGGCGCGCCGAAAGCTGCATGATGTTATCGTTGAGGAACTCACTGGAGCCAATGACGACCAGTCGGGCTGTGCTGGGCGATTGTTGCAAGGCGCTCGACGGAAGGATCGGTTCCGGTGTTGCGGTGGCCTGTCCGGCGGTTTGCCCTCCCTGCGCCGTTGGCTCGGGGGTTGGCTTGACCAGCAATGGTGAAGGCTTACCTTTAAAGTAACTGGTGAACACTCCTTGCACCGCCACGGCCAGGGGGTACGCCTCGCGCTTCCCTTCAGGGGCAAAACCCATATCGGGGTATGTCTGGAAATTGGGTTGAATATCGGTGTTCGTGCGCAGCCACGCCTGAGGGCTGGAGCGCAAGAGCACACTCGTCTTGCGATTGGCATTCTTGGCTGCGTCCAGAAACACCGGCGATACCCAGTTCATCGTCACGGCCGGCAGGTTGGAAACAATGGGACTGGAGCTGTCCATCTGACCGGGGCGCACGTCTACGAAGAATGGATAACTCACAGCCTGAACCTCGTTGACCGTCACGCCGTTTACATCTCGTGCCACCTGAGTGGGGAACGGTTCGTTCTGTGGGTCCATCACCAGGGCGTTACTGACGACGATGCCATAGGAAGCCAGCATATCGCCCAGACCATTATCGAGCGGTTGCACCCCGATCCCGCCGGCAGGAGTTGGCGTGATGCCAAACGCACCACCGGCTACGATCACTGAACCACCACCCATCAGGTACTGGTCGACTGCATAACGCTCCTTGTCGGTCATCCCCGTCGGGCCGATCAACAGCAGCGTGTCGATATTAGGGGGCACCTGACCACTCGATAAATCCACGGTCTGCACGTCGTAGTCGCTGCTCAACTGCTGCTGGATCATCTGGAAACTATCGATGCTGTTACTTTGTGGCTGGCCATACTGGTCCACGGGTTGGGGAGGAGTCCATATCCCAACGACTTTGAGAAAACCCGATACGTTCCGCTTCAGAGCTGACTCGAGCGCGGTACGGACGGTGGCCTCACTGAAATCACCTTGCGGGTATATCTGCTGTGCCTTGTTGCCGACGATTAGCAGCATATTCAGGTAATAGGTCTGATTGCTAAACATCGACACCGGTGTCGCGTTCAGGTTGTATTGTGAGCTGAGGGTCTGTGCCGATAGCGGGCTCTTGGGGTCTTCAGGATTCACGTTGATTACTTTGAGCTTTCCCTTAGAGCGCGTCTGCAGATCGGAGGCGACCTTCTGCATGGCTGCCGGTGCGTCTTTATAGCTCTGAGGGATCGTGTCAGGAGTGGTAATCAGATAAAGAGTCATCGGATCTTTGATGGAAGCAAATACGGAATCGATGCTCTGGAATCCATAGCTTACTTTTTTGATCGCACTGGTCAGGTCGTACTCCAGGTTGCGGAAGCTGAGGCTGACGCTGCCATCTGCGTGCTGGTTCACATTTACCAGATTGCGGAAATTAAGCACCACGTTCTGATCGCCATAGCGCACCAGGATGTCAAAATAGACATTGAGGACTGACGCCTCGTAGCGCCCTGATACCTGAAGCGGTGTGGGCTGGATACCATATGTCTTGTTCGCCTCCGCTTCAATCGCCGGGTCACTGGCCGGATCCACCACATCCGCCTGCACTTTGCCACCCGAATCTATCTGATATTCGCTCAGCATGTCACGAACTTGTGGGATGAGCGGCTCCAGCAGCGGGTGGGTCTTTTGGCTGATGTAAGCTCGGATGACCAGCGGTTCCTGCAGATTGTTGATCAGGTCCAGCGTGGTCTGCGAGAGCGTGAACTCGTGTTGTTGCGTCAGGTCTGCACGTAAACCCTGGAGCGGAGCGACCCAGATGTTCAGTGCCAGCAGGTTCACGGTCAGCAAGGCACCCGTCAGGTTCATATTGCGCCGATAGCCAGCTGTGCGCTGGCCGGAGCTCCAACGCTTCCGGTCCAGCGAAAGTGTGTTCAACCCCAGAAACACGACGGCTAGCGAAACGTAATAGATCAAGTCGCGAAAATCGATGACGCCGCGCTCAATGCTCTCAAAGCGGCTGCCGGTGCCGATATCCCGCAGGATGTCGGCTATGTTGGAGCTAAATAGCCCGGTGATGGTGCCATCGCCGACGAGATAAAACAAGCCGCAGATCAGCACGGTGATGATAAGAGCGACGATCTGGTTGTCGGTGCGCGACGAAATGAACAGTCCGATCGCCGCATAGGCCGAAGCCAGCAGGATCGCCGCTATGTATCCGCCCACAACCGGGCCGAAGTCGAGGTTACCCAGTAACGACACAGTAATGACCAGTGGGAGCGTCAGCAGTAGCGATACGACCACCAGGAGGATGACCGCAATAAACTTGCCCAGCACCAGCTTAAGCGGCTGCACGGGCAGCGTGAGCAGGACTTCCAACGTTCCGGAACGTTGTTCCTCGCTCCACTGGCGCATGGTGAGCGCACCGACCAGGAAAATGAGGAGCACGGGCATCCACTGGAACATGGGACGCACATCTGCGATACCCCGTGCAAAGAAAGTATCGACCCAGAAAAACGTGAAGAGTGTAGCGGCCAAAAATACGCCAACGAAGATGAGTGCGAGGGGTGATCCAAAATAACTGTTGAGCTCTTTACGAGTCGTCGCGAGAATCGTTTTCATTCTATCTATCCAATCAGGCCGCTGTGGCCATTTCATTAAAGACCGATTCGAGGGTGCGGGCATCGCGTCGCAACTCACGTAAAGGCCAATCGTTCTGCCGAGCCACATCGTAAACCAGTGGGCACAGGTCGGCACCGTGCTTTCCGTAGATGCGGTAACTCGGTACACCATCAGAGGTTCTCATGGTCTCCACCTTGTCAATAGCCGTCACCTGCTTCAATGTCGCCTCCACGCCACCCACCCTCTTCTGCAGGACCAGGATGGCATTGTCCGTTGCCTCCAGGTCGGCTAGGCGTGCGTCAGCTCGGATACGGCCATTCATAATGATGATGGCTCGATCGCACAAAGCTTCCACTTCTGGCAAAATGTGGCTGGAGAAAAGAATTGTGCTGTTTTGAGCAAGTCGTTTAATCAATTTACGTATTTCAAGGATTTGCGTGGGGTCCAATCCAACCGTTGGTTCGTCCAGGATTAGCAACTTCGGCCGGTGCAGGATGGCTTGAGCCAGTCCGACGCGCTGGCGTAAACCTTTGCTGAGCTTACCGATTGGCCGGTTGAGGTATTCCACCAGAGAAGTGTCCACCACTGCGTCGCTTATGCGTTCGGTCTGGTCTTCCGGTGGAACCTGGCGCAGATCTGCGATCATCCGCAGATAGTCCTGCACACTCAGTTCCGGGTAGAGTGGAGCATTCTCTGGTAAATAACCTATGCGGGACTGCACTTCAATCGGCTTGTCGAGGACGTCGATTTCGTCGACCACAACGGTACCTTCGTCGGGCTGAAGATAACCTGTGAGGATCTTGATCATGGTCGTCTTGCCTGCCCCGTTCGGGCCCAGTAACCCGACGATCTCTCCCGCGGCTACATCGAAGCTAACACCGCGCAGGGCTTGCACGTCGCCATAGGACTTGGTGACATCGTGCACGTTTATCATGGAACTCTCCTTCTTGCGATCTTCCAACAGGGAAGATACAGAACAAGGATTATAAGCATATGAAAGAAGTGATCTGATCGGGACATTGTGGATTGTTCGATGGCGTGCAGCGAATTGTCGGTCGGATGTGCACTGTAACGGTACATGAATATTTAGCAAAGTGGTCATTAAAAATAAACAACCCCTTGTATTTAGCAGGGTTTATGGTATACATGCTCCTTTAAGTGGAGACCCCTCCACCCGAGCCACGTCGCTCAGTTGCGTATCGATTCTCCTCGTAGAGGATGAGACACATATCGCAGGGCTAGAACCCCGCAACGGAACCCGTAATGAAAGAATTGGACGAACAATCTCAGTTTCCCAAACCTGAAGGGCTGTATGACCCGGCGTTTGAACATGATGCCTGCGGCGTAGGTCTGATAACGAATATCAAGGGCGAGAGTTCGCACAATATCGTACGCATGGGCCTGGATATGTTGCTAAACCTGAGCCATCGCGGAGCCGTGGGTGCGGACCCGGAAACCGGTGACGGCGCGGGCATCCTGATGCAGGTTCCGCATGCCTATTACAAACCTCTGTGCGCTGATGCAGGGATTCACCTGCCCTCTGCCGGTCAATATGCCGTCGGCATGCTGTACACCCCGCGCGACAACCCCGGCCGTTGCATGGAGATCTTCGAAAAAGCCCTACGCGACGAAGATTTCCGGATTCTGGGATGGCGGTGCGTGCCCACCGACCCACAGGCGGTAGGGGTCACGGCGCGTACCACGGTCCCTGAAGTCATGCAGGTGTTTGTTCAGAATCCAGGCCTGGAGTACATAAGCTTCGAGCGCCAGCTTTACATCGCACGGCGTGTCGCTGAGAACGCCGCACTCAAAGAGGGTGGTCTGGTGGCCGACCGGTTCTACATCCCCAGCCTGGGCAGCCACACCATTGTTTATAAGGGCATGATGATGGCCCACCAGCTCGCGAAGTTCTATCCCGAGCTCAATGATGAGCGCATGGCAACCTCCGTTGCGATTATCCATGCGCGCTACAGCACGAATACCTTTCCATCATGGCCACTGGCGCAGCCTTTCCGTGCCATGTGCCACAACGGCGAGATAAATACCCTGCGTGGGAATATCAACAAGTTGATGGCGCGCCGCTCGATGCTGGCCACCAGAGCCTTCGGCGATGATATCCGCAAGCTGATGCCCATCATCATTGAAGGTATGAGTGACTCAGCGGCATTCGATAACATGTTGGAGTTGCTTTATATGGGCGGCCGTAGCTTGCCACATGCCATCCTGATGATGATCCCCGAAGCCTGGGGCGACAAGTACTACATGGGTCACGACCGGCGCGGCTTCTATGAATATCATGCCAATTTCATGGAACCCTGGGACGGCCCAGCCGCCATCCTGTTCACCGACGGAGTACAGTCTGGAGGCATTCTTGACCGTAATGGTCTGCGGCCGCTACGATACACCATTACCCGCAACGACATGCTGGTGCTGGGTTCGGAGACGGGTGCGCTGGAAATCCCTACGGATGACATCGTGGAACGCGGCCGGCTTCGCCCAGGCAAGATGATGATCGTCGATACCGCCAAGCAGCGTGTGCTCAACAACGATGAGGTGAAGGCGGATATCTGCCGGCAGCAGCACTATCGGCGCTGGGTCGCCGCCAACCGGATTGAGTTTCAGGGCTTTGGTGTCGGGGCCGGCGCCACCACCTATGATCCCGATACGCTACTCACTCGACAGATTGCCTTTGGTTACACCCGCGAGGACCTGAATGTCCTAATTCGGCCCATGGTGGCGCAGGCCACCGAACCCATCGGTTCCATGGGCAACGATACCCCGCTGGCTGTGCTGTCGGATCAACCGCAGTTGGTATTCAATTACTTCAAACAGATCTTTGCCCAGGTCACCAATCCGCCCATCGATCCCATCCGCGAGAGGCTGGTTATGTCGCTGACGACCTTCCTCGGCCCAGAGGGGAATATCCTGGATGAGAAGCCCGAT
>JAJYKL010000038.1 GCA_021788625.1 Chloroflexota bacterium | reverse complement strand
CCAGCCGTTTCCAGAACGAGCCGGATATCGTCGCGGGGGTCTACGGTAGCATTGGCGCTGGCGTGGCATCGACGGTGAGTGATGCAGCACAGGCCGGTTTAGACACGCCGCCGCACGATCGCCCCATGACGGAGGCCGAGGCAATCCAACTTGCTCGCTCTGAGTCGGACGATGCTACGACGGACCCGGTTGAGATTCCTTGATTGTGCTGACCGCAACATACACGGCCTCCTGCTGAACCCGATGCCGTCGCCCGTTGAACTGCAACTCCTGTTCGAGTGCGTGCGCCAGCCCTGGTCCTCCTTGGCACAGTTGGCAGCAGCCATGAGCATCAGCCGCGAAGAAGCCGCGCGTTGCTGCGAACGGTTGGTACAGCAGGCGTTGCTGCAACGCACGACTCAGTCGCTCTCGCACCTGCCCCGTACGATTTGCGCCCCTACAAAGACAGGCGTCATGACGTGTCTACAGGCGACGCATCTTACACAGCACCAACTTGGCTTTACCCCTGAACGATTTTGGGCGCTGCGCGCCGGAATCGAAGTCACTGCGGAGATCAACGCCATGTGTGCCAGCACGGCATTGAACGCTGCGCCAGCGCGTGTGGTCTGGGAGACATATATCCAACGCCGGAACCGTAAGCGGCCACTGTATCTACATGGCAGGATCGCCCTATTCTCCGGGGACGGCGTTCAGGTGTTTTACCTGCTGAATGACCGAGGCGAAGGTCCCGTGACAGTGTGGTATCGCCACCTGCGTTACTTCACGTTGTGGGCACGACGGCAACCTGCGTACTTTCCAACCGTGCTCGTCCTCACTACGCGACCCTTCCGCGCGTGGGCACTCCTGGCACTGGCTCGTATGAGCGGTGGCGATAACGCTATCAAACAAGCCGACCTCGAGAACAATTCGAATGATGTCTCGGCATCCAAAGGGAAGGCCAATTACGCCATTACCGTGGAACGGGCCGCGGCGATTCGAGATGGATTGCTGGCCGTTGCCGCGTGCGGCCATGGATGGCAGGCATTGTTGCCCAACAACACCCTGGTAACGATCGATCCGTTTACGCAACCGCCGACGCCGATTGAGGTTTATGAACTGAGCGTGCATGCATCCGCCTGTAGCTGCTTATTGCCCTCCATCATGCCGGATGCCGTAAAGCACGCTACGCCTCTAGCCGAACTAACCGCAACCCGGATGGAAGATCGAAGGCGTACAAGCGCCGTCTTGGCTATCCCCGATTTGGTAAGTCCATCAAACTGGTTTAAGGCCATGCAGGCCGTCGAATCGCTCGGTGACAGTGAAAACAAGGTGTTGGCTTTCCTATGTCGTCATCCTGTGTGTCCCGCCTCAACAATTGCCGTGTTCACTAATCTGCGAGAAGAGATGCTGCCCAAGGTCCTTGATACCCTACAGGCTGCTGGGTCGATAGAGCCGGCAGTTATCGACCAGGCACAGACAAAGGTACGGCGACGACTCCCAACGCTGTGGTTGGCGCGTGAAGAAGTGGTGTGGCTGCTTGCATCCCGTCGTGGGCTCGACCCGGATCTGGCAATTCGGCGTTACCACTTTTTCGCCAGCGATCACACCCGCCGACCGTATCACACGCTGGCGGCGCACCTTTTCTTCGAGTGGCTGCGGCGTTACTGTTTGCAGCGCGGGCGCGCCGCACGTTACCTTGACGCCGAATCCGGTAAGCCAAACGAAGGGCAGGTCTCTTACTATGACCTTGCCGTGTACGATGCCGAGCTGATCGCTGCCGATCATTACCGTGACGGAGACCATATACGGACATGGCGGCCGGACGGTTACGGCGCCCTTCGGTGTGGGACGGATTGGACACGTTTCTGGCTGGAGATCGACGGTACGCCCGATATCCCGTCGCGCGCGGGTCTGGAAACCTGGTTGGGCAAGCTGGGTGGCCAGTGTGATTACTACGCCTCTATGAAATGGAGGCTGCGCTATCCGACGTTCCCGCGGCTCCTGATCGTCACGACAAACGAGCAGAACCTTTCACTGGCGCGTGACGCGCTGATCACGTCGGTGCGGGTGCGGTCGTTGCCTGTCCCGGAGGTGTACATGGCACCAGTGGACGACATCTCCCGGTACGGAGCCATGGCACGCACATGGCATAACGTCGCCACCGAAGACGACGAGAAGTGCTATGCGTTCATTAACGCGGCCCCATCCGATGTTGCCCGAACCGTGCAGCGCAACTGACTATAAGCGCAATCTGAACTGAGCACGCGAGGCGGATGATTTGATGTTTTCGTCTGTAACGCGTGAGTGCTTCACATGCAACCAATAAGCCCATAACGGCACTCCCCCTCCTCTCTAAAGCGAATGGGTATTTACTTGCCCGTCTCCTTCACTATCCTCCCAAGGTCAGTTCTGCAAGCCCGATTTCAACGATTCGGGCGCGGTTTGACGTTGACGTGGGAGGCAAGAAGATGACTGAAAGCGATTACGCAACACGCAAGAAACGCATGGCTTCGCTTCTCTCGGACGATATGACCAACACCACCGCTGTACCTAAGGAGCAAAGGACGGCTCAAGAGACGACGATCGAGCAGATCGAACAACCTCACACCCCACCTAAGCCGCCCATCGTGACGACGAGAGTCCCGATCACCATCCAAGTGACCTTGGCGGATATCGAGATCGATCCAGGCCAACCCCGTCAATTCCTGCCAGCAGACCTCCGCCGTGCACTGACACAAGGCCGAATGAGTTATTCCGACGTTCTCGCTCAACTACAGCAGCGTACTGCCAATGGTGACACGGAGGCCAAGGCTTACGTGGATGACGTGCGTGGACTGGCAGACGACATCAAGGCCAACGGTCTGTTAAGCTCTATCATGGCCTACTCTACCCATGCCCCCGATGGGCGCACGCGCTACCGACTCATTGACGGCGAACGGCGTTTCTGGGCGCACGTCTACCTGAGTGCGGAGCCGGGTAGCGACGTGACCGCCGTTCGCGCCGAGGTCCACGACGAGCTTGAGCACGCCAGCGCCGATGAGATCGTCACCATGCAATGGTCTGCCAACATGCAACGTGAGAGTGTCTGCGCAGTGGACATCGCCGAGTTCGTCTACCAGAAGCGGGAAGAGGCGGTCAGGTCCATTCGAACTGACTCCACCCTGCTAACCCAATGGGGAACGAAGGGAAAGCCTGCCTCACCCCGAGATGCGGCTCAGCAAATAGTCTGCCAAGCTCTGGCACACACATTTGGGCGGCCGCTGAAGCGACGCGCTTACTATCAGTACCTTAGCCTCACGGAGAAGCTGTCCGCACCCGTCAAGGCATTGGCGCGCGCACACAAGATGTCGCTCGGCCGCCTGATCCAGATCACCTCACAGCCCGAGCGTGAGCAAATGGCAGCGATCCTGCGGATGATCGAGTCGGAATGCGTACCTGAAGATGCCCCCGCTAAACCTGAAGGTCAGCCGAGGAGACCCGGCCGCCCCACCAGACCACAAAGCCGTATTACCCTCGCCGAACGCGCCGTCGCCGGTATGGATGGCGACACAGAACAGGTATTGCTGAACTGGAGTCGAGATGATCTCACGGCCGTGCTCCAAAAGGATCGAGACTTGCTGGAGGCAACGGACCGCCATCTCCGCCTCGTCCAGGCGGCCCTGTCGCGGCTCTGATCGGGAGAGCCCAAAACCCTTGTGCAATGCGTTGCACAAATGGATTCGTTTGCGTAGCTGGTGGGAAGCGATTTTCAGACGTCAAAACCGGGCCTTAACGGAGTAAAAAACTCGTGCGACTTTCCCGCACCCATCCCTATACACACTCACTCTCCAGCCAAGCACGGTTTATACGTGGTTCGGATATCGGGTAATTCGTAATCATGGCGTATGCAACCTTGATACCCTCCATCACACTCGGGCTATTGTCCAACATCGTTGCCGAACTGCTTCTCGCCTTTGATTTAGGGCGACCATTTACCGTGCTGGATCGCGCCCATAAACAGATGCGACTGGCACGTTGGGTGGTCAGCATGATCGGGCTTGTGCTAGTTGGTCTTTTCCACCCATCCCCTATCAAGCTTCCGCTTCTTGCGCTGTTCAATGTGAGTGCAGGGACGGATCTCGAAACAACGTTTTTACCCCCTGACTGGTTTTTGTATAGTTCCACGGTGGCCGGCCTTTTAGTGGGGTATGCGGTAGGGGGTGTTGGGGGCTTGCGCGACGCTGTGGTGGCACAGGCCGTGTGCTTTGCCATGATGATCTTTGCGGTTCTGCTCGCGAATGCCGCTGACAGCGGCGACATCAAACTCCTCATGCAATACGGTGCGGCGTGCGGTAGTCTTACAGCGGTCGGCATCGGGATCGCTTTAGAGTGTGTGGTGCGCTTGGGGCTACTCCTCGCCGTTTTCAGCATCGCCCTGGTCACGAAGCGGAATGTGCCGTTCGCTTTTTCGCGTGCCCTGGGGGTACGAGCGCCACACGGACCGATTGCATGGATCGGGCTACTTGGGGTATTCATACTCACTGCCGTTGGTTCATAGCCAGGAGCCGGATCTGTTCAAGTAATTGCGTGGAGAAAGCCATGAGCGCATCTCATTGGGGCGTGTTCTTTAGCCTAATGACCCTCCTCGGGGCGACCGTCGCTGCAACTATCTCTGGAGCGGCGATGATACCGGCAATCATCGCGGTATTAGGCTTCCAAGTTACGGCGATCTGTTGCTTCCTCGTGGCTGCGAGGCGGAAATCGTAGCAACGGATCACATAGCAACGTGAAAAGCTATTGACACCCGAGCGCCGACCTATACCATCAATCCAGTTTCATCTCTAGCCGCTTGTCGCCTCCGACGGAGGGACACGTTTCTGCTCACGTAACGAGCTTAATCTGTCTCAATCGAAGAAAACAAACTGCCTGTCGTTCTACCGTGCTATTAACTGGCAGGCCTGCCTCGCCACCACAACCCAAACGTGGTCCTGAATACGAGTCCCCGCCCGCGAACACTCTCAATTTTCTGAGACGCACCTCGATAGGAGCCGGGCAATCTACACGTCTCATCGTTACGTCACCTGGAAAGTCGCACCGGGTGATGACTATTTCAGCTTTACGGGGCTCCATCTGTTGCGACTGTAGTTGATCTTGAGGAGGTAAGGTCATGTAAAAGCAATGGATCGGTGAGCCGGATTTTTCCGGGTATTCACCTCCCTTCAGACGGAATGTGCTTCTGACGGCTCTTCGTACCCAGCGATCTCAAGATCACCGCGTTAAAGCCACCGGTCCGAGCAGCGGCACTGCCCGGGATAGCGAAACGCCCGACACCTTCGATTTCCAGGCCGAAGTGTCGGGCGTTTCTTGTCTCAAGGACTATGACTACTTTACGAGTTGGCTATCCCATTGTCAACGGGTTTGAGGCATCAAACCTGAAAAATCACCCCTCCGATTGCCTTTCCAGTTCAGCGGAAGCGATATTCCCACATACTCTCGGTGAAACTCGAGTGCCTTACGAAGCGGCTCAGGCAATCGTGACCGCTTGCATGGAGAACCGCACCCGGATTCGACGCAGTTTCCTGCAACGCCTCATCACGGCAACCGGCGAGGAACGCGAAAAGGTACAGCAGCACCTCGAAAAGCTAGCTGACGAGTGGGGGATCGAGCTATGGTAATAAATCACGCCCCTGAGCGCTGCCGACCGCACACTCGTATGTCCTTCTTGGCCACGACCGCTCGCCTGACCCGTTGGATGTTTATCAGCGCCTGCTGGCAGGCGTGTTGCGTCTGTAAACCGCTAAGGCAGGTCAAGGAGAAGCTGCCATGCTGTGTAAAAAGGGGAGGAGTTCATATCCAGGCCGGAGCAGTGATTATGCCCGCCAGGCCCGTATCGATTTCGCTACCTGGGAGCTGTTGGAACGGGCAGGTCTGCTTCCCCCAGCCGGTCAATTGCCCACTCAACAGCTCATTGATGAGGCGGCACGTCGGCTGGCGAGAGAAACCATCCCGTCCTGCCGCCCAAGACGAAAACGCCGGCGGTGATGGAACGGATAGCGCATTCGAAGGCCATCTCCGGAGTAGCGCGTTATGAAAAACTCTTCTTTTGCACTCACGCCTGAACAGGAGAGCGCTATCACCCATCCGGGTGCCTTGATGGTGACTGCAGGGGCGGGCAGCGGAAAGACGCGTGTGCTGGCGTATCGCGTCGCACACCTCATCAACTCGGGTGCCGGCGAACCTTTCAACATTCTCGCGGTCACGTTTAGCGTCCGGGCCGCACGTGAGTTACGCGAGCGCCTGGCCGATCTGGTCATGCCGGAGGCGGCGCGGCTCCTGACCGTGTGCACCCTACACGCACTCGGCCTCCGGATGCTGCGCGAATCCGGAGACATGCTGGGCTACGCACTGGATGAGAACCGGCGCACCCCCCACGTGATCAACATGGCCGAGAGCCAGTCGTTAACCGCGGCGGTGATGAAAGAGTGCGCAGCCGATGGAGGCGGAAGCTCTCAGGCAGCAGTCCTCGATCGGCTTGGCGCCGAGGATGTTGCTTATCTCATCAGTGACGCGAAGGCCAACGGGACCAACCCCGACGCTTTCGCGCAAGGGTACCATGACGCGATTCACGCCGGTGTGGCGGTCTGCTATCGGAACTACCAGGCAAAGCTTAAGTCATCCAACCGGGTGGATTTCGGCGACCTGATCTTGCAGCCCCTGCAACTGCTCAAAGTGCCTGAGGCGCTGGCGTTCTATCAGAGCCGTTGGCAACACATCCTGGTCGATGAGTTCCAGGACACCAGCCGCCCGCAATACGAGATCCTGCGAGGTATTGCCGGCCGGCACACCCAGCTGACGGTAATCGGCGACACACACCAATCCATTTACACCTTTCGCGGGGCGATGGGCGGCGAGGGGTTCGGCCAGTTCAGGCGAGACTTCCCCGAAGCTAAGGTCGTGTCCCTGTCGCACAACTTCCGATCCAGTGCCAACATCGTCGCCGTCGGGGACGCCCTCCTCCGAGACATCAAACCACGACAACACGCGATGAAACCGTGTGGACCGCCGGTACTGCTGCTGCGTGTGTCCAGCGAGTACGAGGAGGCGATCACCGTCGCTCGTGAACTGGAACATGCCGCGCGCACGGGCTTCGCCCGTTATGACGAATGCGCCGTGCTCTGCCGCACCAACGCGCAGATCCCCGCCATCGAGAAGGCGCTTTTGCATGCGTCCATTCCCTACCACGTGGTTGGGCGGGGTGGTTTCTTCGACCACAGCGAGGTCCGCCAGTCACTTGCCTACCTGTCACTGTCGCAAGACGCCGCGGGCGATGCCTACGCTCTGCGTGCCATCCTCAATGTCCCGCCGCGCGGGCTGGGTCCGCACGAACTGGCTGTACTGCAAGGGGATGCGCCGGAGATCACGGCACAACATCTCATGGACGCACGACTCGCCCCAGGGTTGAAACCCAAGGTCCGTCAGAATGTGGAATCGCTCCTCGACGCCTTGCGGCGGCTGGAGCGCCTGCGCGATATCCCGCCAGCTCGCCTCCTGGAATACATCCTGTCCGATGACGGGTTGGGCCTGCAGCGGCACTGGGCGTCCTTGCCCAGCGCATCAGAACGCCTGGAGCGCATGCGCGAATTGGTGATTATGGCTCGTGCCTTTGAGCGGGTCGCCGAATTCCTCAATGAGGTGGATGCGTTGGCCGGGCAAGACCCGCTCAGCGACACTGGGTGGGAGCGCGTTCAGGTGATGACGCTCCACGACGCCAAGGGGCTTGAGTTCAAGCTCGTGTTCGTGGTCGGTCTGGAGGAAGGTCAAATCCCCCACTTCCACAGCCTCTGTTCGCGGCGCGGCCTGGAGGAAGAGCGGCGGCTGTGTTACGTCGGCTTCACCCGCGCATCGGACGCGCTGTGCCTGACCTACGCACGCGAGCGCAACGGCCGGCCCGTGCTGCCCTCCCGCTTCCTGCAAGGCTTGCCGGCAGAGATCATCATCCGGCACCCGCTGGCCTGGGCGCATGTGTGGGCCGCGGCGTGAAGGGCGGCGGTCTAAATGCGATGGGTATGGACGGGCGACTGCGCCCGCCTACCATGCATGAAAGGAGGTTAGCAACCTTGGAGAAGATGATGTATGATCCGGCCGCGCGGGCGGACGAGCTCCGGCGGATCAAGGAAGCCGCCAGTATCAGCGACGTGGCCGCACAGTATGGCGAGGTGAAGCGCAGCGGGCCGGATCGGTTCGTGTGTCGCTGTCTGTGCGGACACAACAGCGACCGGCATCCCTCGTTCATGCTGTACGAGGGTGACAATCACTTCCATTGCTTTGCCTGCGGCCGGCACGGCAGTGTGATCGACCTGGTGGCGCTGGCCGAGAATTGCGGCCTGACGGCGGCTATCGGGATGCTCAAGCGCCGCTACCTCTACGGGGAGACCACCCAAGTGCCACGGCAGGTCCTGCGTCCGGAGCCACCGAAGAACCTCGGGAAGATGACGCTGCCCGAAGTGCGGTGCATCCTGAACGCCGCCGTACGCCACTACCAACAGGTTCTGTGTGCCAGACCGGCCGTGCTCGGTTACCTGAAGGCCCGCGGGATGAGTGACCGGACCACAGCGTTTCTGCGGGTCGGATACTCGGACGGCCAGTCTCTGGCGCGTGCGCTCCACGACGCCGGGATGAACCTGGGAATGGCGGCGCGCGTCGGCCTACTCAGTCCGTACGGGGAGGCCATGCGGGCGCGCGTTGTGTTTCCTGTGCTCGAAGGGGACGATGCCGTCTTTCTGATCGGCCGCACCCTCCAGCGGGATGGTGAGCCGAAGTACCTCGGCCTTCCGGACGGCCTCGCTCACAAGCAGCCCATGCGGCGCGGCCAGCCGGAGCGCGGGGTCATTGTGGTGGAGGGACCTTTCGATTACGCCGCGCTGGTCCAATGGGGGCTCGATGCCACCTTTCAGTTGGTTGCCCTCCTCGGCGTGGGCCACACCAAGGCGATGAGTGATCTGGCGCGCACGGAGACGAAGCCGCGGGTGCTGATCGCCCTCGATCAGGACCGCGCCGGTCAGGACGGAGCGCTCAGGCTGGTGAGCGCGTTGACTGAACATGGCGTAAGTTCCGCTGTCCTCCAGTGGAACGGTGCCAAGGACTGCGGTGAACTGCTGCAACAAGGTGAACAGGGCAGGGTGACCTTCGAGCGTGCCCTGAGTAACGCTGCCTTCTGAGTCGTCAATCGATCTGACGCGACCCTGATGTGCTTGTGGCGCGGCAGGGGGTGTATCACCCCCTGCCGCGCTTTTTATTTCCGGAGGAACTGCAATGGTGACTCACGCAACGAGATCGTTCGTGCCCTTGCGCGGCTGCGGCCGGCGCAAGGAGGGTGGCATTTACGCCGAGTGCGGGCTGAGTGAGCACGGCCTGCCCGTGGAGCATTTCCTGGTGGACCCGCCGCTGCCGGTGGACGCCGACGCGCTGGGGCTCACGTCTATCGGGGTGAAGCTGGTCGAGGTGGCGGGGGTGTGGCACATCTTCGACATCGTCGGCGCGGAGCATTACGCCAACCTGGCCGACTTCGTGGAGGAGGTGCGGGTGATGGGCGCCTCGCGCCGGCTGGCGAAGACACTGGATTTCGCCAAGCTCACTGCCGACAGCAAACTCGTCCTGCTGCACCGCCGCGCTCAGATTGACAACACGGCGGACTACTTCCCGCCAATGGGCCGGTGGATCCCCCCGAGCTGGCACTGCCCGAAGCGCCTACTCGAGCACGAGGCCTTCGACCACTTCCCCGCCATGTGCGCTGGCCTGTGGTGGCACGACCTCGAACCGGAGGGGGCGGAGCCACTGTTAGAGCCAGCCCAGGAGGCAGCCACGCCGACCCGCGTGCGGCGTCGCATGCCAGGCTTTCACTACGACGCCTGGGTACGCCCCGCCGGCATCTGGCCACGGTACAGGCTGGCCGTCTTCATGGTCCTCCCGATCACGAACCTGGCGGTCATCCGCGCGCAGGACGGCTCGCACCGGGAGTCCGCTGAGGTCGCCCGACGGGCTCACCTACGCGTGGAGGTGTGTGATGCGTGAAAGTGTCTTGGCGTTCCTGGGGGAGGCCATCACGCTGCCACGGCCCCACGAGAGGGTAATCGAACTGAGCATGCTGAGCGTTTCGGACGTGATTACGCCGTCGCGCGAACTGGTGGCATCGGTGCAGCGCTTTGGCGTCCTCACGCCGATCGTCGTCTTCGACGACGGCACCCGTCTGCGCGTGGCCGACGGCCGGCGGCGTATTGCCGCGGCGAAGCGGGCTGGCCTATCGAGCATAGCCGCATCCGTATACCAGGCCGACAGCTTCATCCCGGACCTGATCACGATGGTGCTGAACGAGCAGCGGCGTGAGAACCCGGTGGCGGACTTCAATGCCATCCAACGTCTGCAGCAGCGGGGTGCCACGGAGCGCGAGATCAGCGAGGTGACGGGTATGCCCATCAGCCGCATCCGCCGGCGCATTAAGCTGGCGGCGCTCCACCCGGACCTGTTCGAAAGCCTAGGACGAGGTGAATTGTCCGTCGCCGTCGCGGAGGCCTGCGCGGCACTGCCCGCAGCGCGTCAGGCCAGTCTACTGGATCGGTTGCACAGGGATGGCACGGTTACCATGACCGACGTCCGCGAAGTCCGGACGGCTCGCAAGACGGATGCCGTAGCCTCTTTGGCGCTTGATGGGTTGGGCGAGTTGCTGAACGCTGCCTCTCCCCTGAGCCTGGCCGAAATCGCGGCTGTCCTCAGCACGGACACGTTGCGGCACATGATGGACGAACTACCTGGTGAACCCCGATTTGACGGCGCTCGGCAAACAATCGCGCATGAGTTGAGTTCCGAGTGGCGTGATCCGCTGCCCGCAACGACGTTCGCCCATGCCAACGATGTGATGCAGTCCCACTGATCTCTCAAGGACTAGCCCATATCCTCATGTGTTGAACAGCCCCTGTACCTACAGGGGCTGTTCCGTTGTAAGGAGAACGGTGAGTAAAAAGCAAGCACGACCTGAACTGGTGCAAGAGGCCTTTGTGATCTACGTCCGCGACGAGATGGCCGACCTCCCCGAACGGGAGCGTCCGGCCAGTCGTGTACTGCGCGACGGCCCGGCGGCGTGTAATACGATGGAGTTGCTGGCCGCGCTCGTCGGTGGGCCCAAAGCGGAAGCCGTTGCCCGCACGTTGCTCGGCCGCTACCCTAGCGTGGGAGCGCTGGCGCACGCGCCCGTCGCGGAGCTGGCGGGGCTCGCCTGCGGCCTGGGGGAAAAGAGCGCGATTCGCCTGAAAGCCGCCCTGGAGCTGGGCCGGCGCGCTCTCACACCTCTGCCGGACACGCGCTTACAGATCAAGACGCCCGCCGATGCGGCCCAGTTGCTGATGGCCGAGATGGGCGGGCTCGAGCAGGAGGAGGTGCGCACCCTGCTCCTGGACACGCGCAACCGCGTGATCGGCGCCCCCATGCTCTACCGCGGCAGCCTGAACACCTGCAGCATGCGCATGGGCGAGGTCTTCAGGGAGGCCATCCGGCAGAACGCGGCCGCCGTGATCCTCGCTCACAACCACCCCAGCGGCGACCCGTCGCCTTCCGCCGAAGACGTGCGTGTGACCAAGTCGTTGTCGCAGGCAGGCAAGTTGCTGGACATCGACGTGTTGGATCACCTCGTGATCTCCCAAACCCGCTACGTGAGCCTGAAGGAGCGGGGCTTAGGGTTTGACGCCTGAGCCAGGCCGAGCCCCAGATCCATTCCACATCCATTCCCAACCGTCCGTGCCGGCTGCAGCCGGCACGGACGGTTTCGTTTTTTAGGAGTTCGTATGTCTGAACAAGACTTCCACTTCGAACCGTCTGACGATCTCGCCGACCTGGGCGGCCCCGAGCAGCGCTACCGGCATAACCTCGTGGCGCTGCACCTGCTGAAGCGACTGGAGGCCGAGCAGCGCCGCGCCACCCCGGCGGAGCAGCGCACGCTGGCGCGCTACTCCGGCTGGGGTGACTCCCAGGTGCTCAAGCGGGCATTTCCGTCCCAGAGCCAACGGCAGGACGCACCGAACGCGCAGATCAGCGACGAAATACAGGACCTGCAATTGAGCGAAGACGAGATGCGCTCCATACGTGCCAGCAGCCTGAACGCCCATTACACCGCACTCCCAGTCGTAGGTGCCCTCTGGCAGGCGCTGGAACGACTTGGCATCGGCCGGCTCGACACGTTGCGTTGCCTGGAGCCGTCCGCCGGCATCGGCCACTTCTACTCCGTCATGCCGCGCGAGCTGTTTGCCAGGAGCCAGCGCGTCGCAGTGGAGTTGGACGCGCTCACGGCACGCATCCTGAAACAACTACACCCCTCAACGCGTGTATATGAGGGTGGCTTCGAGAGCGCGACGCTCCCCGACAACTACTTTGACCTAGTGATCTCGAACGTTCCCTTCGGGGATTACCCGGTGAGCGACCCGGCGTTGAAGGAGAAGTTCCTGCGCGTCTGCATCCACGATTACTTCTTTGCACGCGCCATCACGCTTACACGACCGGGCGGCATGGTCGTCTTCATCACCAGTCGCTATACGCTCGACAAGCAGGACAACCGTGTGCGCCGCTGGCTGGCCGAGCGGGCGGACTTGCTGGGGGCGGTACGGCTGCCCGAAACGGCCTTCGCACGGAATGCCGGGACCGAAGTCGTCACCGATGTAGTTTTCCTGCGCAAGCGAGGAGCGCTGGATGCAGCCGCGCCCGCGGGCGCCTGGGTCGATACCGGCACACTCCCGTTAACCGACCGGCAGAACAGCCCGGCGCCGACACCCCTCAACCAGCTCTACGTCGATCACCCCGGCTGGATGCTGGGGACGCCGGCACTCACGCGCGGGATGTACCGCGATGGCGAGTTCACGCTCCTCGGCGATGGACGCGACCTGGGAAAGGCCATCGCTGAGGTGTTGGCAGCCCAATTACCGGAGGGCATCATCAGCCCCGCGCACCCGAACGAGGAACGCCAGGAGGCGCGCCCCAGCACGTTCGACGCGCGCATGTTATTCCCTCTCCCGGAGCACGCGGGCTACGAGCAGCGCGAACGCGTCGCGGGGATGCGGGCTATCTACGAAGCGGCCAAAGCCTTGCTGGCGTGTGAGATCGACGGCGCCCGTGAGAGAGACGCGGTCCCCCTGCGCGGGAAGCTGAACGAGGCTTACGAGCGTTTCTGCGCGCGGTTCGGCTGCCTGAATCACCCTGCGAACCTGAGGCTATTGGGCGAGAGCCCGGCGCTGCCGTTTCTGAAGGCGTTGGAGACGGACTTCGACCTGCTGACCGGCAGTGCCCGGAAGGCCGCCCTGTTCGAACGCTCCACGGTGCGCGGACGTGCCCACGAATCCACGCCCGCTAGCTCCGATCCGGCGCAGCGCGTGCAAGAGGCGCTGCTCCTGTCACTCGACCGCTACGGCGTGCCGAACCTGGACTACATCGCCAGCCTGACCGGCGACACGCCGGAGGGCGCTGCCAGCAGGCTGGCCGGGCTGATCTTCCGCACGCCGGCGGGAGAATGGGAGACGGCCGAGCAGTACCTGTCCGGCGACGTGCGCGCGAAGCTGCGCCAAGCCGAGGCGGCCGCCACACTGGACGAGCAGTTCCGGCACAACGTCGAGGCGCTGCGTGCCGTGCAACCGGAGCCGCTCGAGCCGCCCGAGATCACCGCCCGCCTGGGCGCCGGCTGGATCCCAGCGGACGTGGTGGAGGCGTTCCTGCGTGAAACCCTCTCGCGCTTCGAGGGGCGCGTCACCTACCTGCCAGCGCTGGCACAGTGGACCGTCGAACTGTCGCGGGGCCAGCGCGGGGTACTGGACCGTGTGGAGCTGACGCAGCGCTGGGGCACCCCGCGGCGCGACGCGCTCGACCTGGCGGAGGACGCCCTCAACCTGCGCCTGCCGCTCATCTTCGACGTGGTGGACGAGGGCGGGCGTGAGCGCCGTGTGCTCAACCAGACCGAGACGGTGGCAGCACAGGCCAAGCTGGCCGAACTGAAGGCGCACTTCGCCGCGTGGGTGTGGCAGGACGGGGAGCGGAGCCGGTGGTTGTGCGAGCTCTATAACGACGCCTTCAACTGCCTGCGCCCACGCCGCTATGACGGGGCGCACCTGTCCCTGCCGGGCCTGAATACCGAAATCCACCTGCGGCCGCACCAGCAGGATGCCATCTGGCGGGCGGTGCAGTCGAGGACGACGCTGCTGGGACACGTCGTCGGTGCGGGCAAGACGCTCATCTGCATCTGCGCGGCGATGGAATTGAAGCGCCTGGGGCTGGCACACAAGGCGCTGGTGGCGGTGCCCAACCACCTCACCGAGCAATGGCTGCACGAGGCGCTGCGCGCGTACCCCAACGCGGACGTCCTGTGCGCCGGGAAGGACGACCTGTCGCGCGGCCGGCGGGGCGAATTCCTCAGCCGCGTGGCCACGGGCGCGTGGGACCTGGTGGTCGTCCCGCACTCGTCGTTCAAGCTGTTGCCGGTGAACCCGCAGACCACCTCGGCCTTCCTGCAGCGCGAGATCACACAACTTGAAGACTACCTGCACGAACTGAAGCAGGAGAACAAAAGCAGCCGAACTGCCAAGGAAATCGAGAAGGCCAAGAAGCGGCTGGAGGTGCGGCTCAAGGACCTGGGCGCCATGCACAAGGATTCGGCTGACACGGTCACCTGGGAGGAACTGGGCATCGACCTGCTCATGGTGGACGAGTTCCACCTGTACAAGAACCTGTACTTCGCCACCAAGATGACACGGGTGGCGGGGCTGCCGAACGCGAACTCGGAGCGCGCCTTCGATATGTATGTGAAGCTGCGCTGGCTGCTGGAGCATGGTGGCCGCGCCATCTGCGCCACCGGAACGCCGGTCGCCAATACGCTGGCCGAGGTGTACACCATGATGCGCTACCTGCAGTTCGACCTGCTGGAGGAGAAGGCAATAGCGCACTTCGACGCGTGGGCCCAGCTCTTCGCCGAGGCGGTGCCGAGCCTGGAGATGACCCCGGACGGGGCAGGGTTCCGCATGAACACGCGCTTCGCTCGGTTCACCAACCTGCCCGAACTGGCGACCCTGTGGCGGCAGGCGCTGGACGTGCGCAACGCGGAGCAGCTTGACCTGCCGCGGCCGAAGCTGCACGGCGGCAAGCCCGTGGTTGTGAAGCTGCCGGGCAGCCCGCAACTGAAGGTGTACGTGGCGGACCTGGCCAGGCGCGTCGAGCACATCAAGCGCGGCGACGTGCAGCCGTGGCAGGACAACATGCTGAAGGTGACGGGCGACGGGCGGAAGGCCGCGCTGGACTTGAGGCTGGTTCAATCGTCCGCCCCGGACCTGCCCGCGGGCAAGATCAACGCACTGGTCAGCAACGTGGTTGAGATCTGGCGCGCGAGCGGGCCACGATGCGGGGCCCAACTCGTCTTCTGCGATCTCGGCACGCCCAAGCGGCTGACTGCCAGGGACGCGCAGGAAGCCATCGACGAGGAATCCGATGAAACCGTATGTATACAACGGCCTCAGCAGCCGAACACGGATAACCCGGAGGAGCAGCATCTGATGGACGACGTGTACACCGAGATCAAGCGCAAGCTGGTGCGCGCGGGCGTCCCGGCGAGGGAGGTCGCCTTCATCCACGACTGCAAGACGCCCGCGCAAAGGAGCGAGTTGTTCGCTGCGGTGTGCGCGGGACGGGTGCGCGTGCTGATCGGCTCGACCGAGAAGATGGGCACGGGGATGAACGCGCAGGAGCGGCTGGTCGCGTTGCACCACCTGGACGCGCCCTGGCGGCCGGCCGACCTGGAGCAGCGCGAGGGGCGCATCCTGCGCCAGGGGAACGGCTACCCGGAGGTGCTCATCCTCCACTACGTCACGGAAAGCTCCTTCGACGGCTACGTGTGGGTGCGACGTGATGTCGCGTGAGTGGCTGTTCCAACGGCACGAGCCGTGATGGAACCTGCGTTTTCACACGCAGTACCCTACCGAGGCGTGCGGTCATGGCAACGTGACCGTGCGAAGCCCTCGGGACAATGTAACCGCAGCCTGCAAAGGCTGGCGCCGGAATCGTGAGAGGAGGCGCGCCCGCTAGCATCATGCGGGCAGGGGCTAGGGTGGAGTGGCAAGGTCAGCGGATGCGAACTCCTGATAAACGCCGTTAAACCGAACAAGCCAACGGTGCTGACAGGCTTGAGCCAAAAGGCGCAGTGGCTGGCATGGGGTGTCCAAACTGCCCCATCGTGAACGGAAAGCCACCGGCGGAGAGGAAGGACCTAACCCACTCGGGCAGTCACGCGGAACACGGTAAACCCGTACCGCTCCCGCAAGGGTAAGCGACGCGCAAGCGGCGCCCAGATGCGGTGCGGGCAGAAGAATGCGGAGGAAGCGAAGGCCGCCCTGTAATGGGGCGGATACGGGCTGAGCCGGCAGGCGACAGCGCCCGACGCGAAAGCGGGCCGACTTCCGCGGTTGGTCTTTCTTTACGAGAGAACTTGAGGAACCGCTTGAGGAGGGAAAGCAGATGACGGTACAGACGGAATGTGCTGGTGCGCCCTTCCACGATCCTGAGAAGGAGGTGGACTGGCACGCCATCGACTGGCAGGCCGCCCACCAGAACGTGCGGCGGCTGCAAGCGCGTATCGTAAAGGCGACACAGGCGGGCCGGTGGGGCAAGGTGAAAGCCTTGCAGCGCCTGCTCACCCGCTCGTTCAGCGGCAAGGCCCTTGCCGTGAAACGGGTGACGGAGAATCAGGGCAAGAAGACGTCGGGCGTGGACCACGAGACGTGGGGCACGCCCGAGAAGAAGGCACAGGCCGTACAGTCGCTGCGGCAGCACGGCTACCGAGCCCAACCGCTACGGCGCGTGTACATCCCGAAGAAGAACGGCCGGAAACGCCCCCTCGGCGTCCCCACGATGAAGGACCGGGCCATGCAAGCCCTGCACCTCCTCGCGCTGGAACCCGTCGCCGAGACGACGGCGGACCCCAACTCGTACGGCTTCCGTACGGGCCGGTCCGCCGCCGACGCGATCGAGCAATGCTTCAACTGCTTGGGGAAGCCCAAGAACGCGAAGTGGGTGCTGGAAGGGGATATCCGGTCGTGCTTTGATCGGATCAGCCACCCGTGGCTGCTCGCCAACGTCCCGATGGAGAAGGCGGTACTACGGCAATGGCTGGAGGCCGGCTACATGGAAGAAGGCGCTTGGCACCCGACGGAGGATGGTACACCGCAAGGCGGCATCATCTCGCCGGTGTTGGCGAACCGGGCGCTCGACGGACTGGAACGACTCTTGGATGAGAAGTTCTACAAGCCCAAGAAGAAGCGCAGATCCAAGGTGAACCTGGTGCGCTACGCGGACGACCTCATCATCACGGGCAATTCGAAGGAACTGCTGGAGGATGAGGTCAAACCGCTGGTGGAGCAATTCCTGCGTGAGCGGGGGTTGGAACTGTCAGCGGAGAAGACGCGCATCACGCCCATCTCGGAGGGCTATGACTTCCTCGGACACACCCTGCGGGCCTACGGCAGCAAGCTTTTGACCAAACCGTCCAAAGCGGGCGTCCAGGCGCTGCTGGGGAAAGTTCGGGAGGTCGTCAACGCCCACAAGGGCGCGACGGCAGGGCAGTTGATCGTCCACCTGAATCCGGTGATTCGCGGCTGGGCGAACTACTACCGACACGCCGTCAGCAGCGCCACCTTCGACTATGTAGATTACGCCATCTTCAAAGCCCTCTGGCAATGGGCTCTGAGAATGCACTCCAAGAAAGGCAAGCGCTGGGTGCGGGCGAAATACTTCCGCAATCATGGCGGCCGGTCCTGGACATTCACGGGGGAGATTACCGGTCGGGACGGCAAGCCCTGTCCGGTGTATCTCAGCTATGCAGGCGACGTGCGCATCAGGCGGCACGTCAAGATTAAGGCTGAGGCAAACCCGTTCGACCCGGCGTGGGAAGTTTACTTCGAGGAGCGCCTGGGCGTTCAGATGGTAAACGACCTGCGCGGGCGGCGGCAGTTGCTCCAGCTTTGGTTTGAGCAGAACGGTATCTGCCCGGTCTGTGGCGAGAAGATCACCAAGCAGACGGGATGGCACAACCATCACGTGGTTTGGCGTACTCACGGCGGCACAGACTCGGTGGAGAACCGGGTGCTCCTGCACCCCAACTGCCACCGGCAAGTCCACAACAGCCCTGAGATCACAGTTGTGAAGCCGGGTCGCGCAAGCGGCTCGTGAAAGGCTTGAGCCGAATGAGGGGAAACTCTCACGTTCGGTTCTTAGGGGAGGGAGCGGCGGTAACGTCGCTCCTTTACCCGATCAGGTGCTGGAGAGCAAGGCGCGCTTCATCTCGCAGATCATGGCCGGCGAGATCACGGCCCGCACGGCGGAGGATGTGGGCGACGCGGTACTCACCATGGCGGAGGTAAAGGCGCTGGCCAGCGGCAACCCGAAGGTGATGCAGAAGGTGGCTGCGGAAACCGAACTGACCCGGCTCAGTCACCTGTACGCCTCCTGGCGCAGCGGCCAGTCCGGCATGCGCCTGGAGTTGACGGGTCTGCCGGAGCGCCTCGCGGTCGCAGAGCGGGCGCTCGTCTTCCACACCCGTGCGAAGGCCTTGCGAGACGCGCACGCCGGCGAAGACTTCGCCATCGATTTCCGCACCAGTCTGGACGGCGAGGAGGTGTTGACCTTCGACAAGCGCGAGGCAGCCGGACGGCAGATACGTTTGCTATCAGAGATGGGCTACCAGCAGGTGCGCCGCAGCGCCGGTGCCACCCTGCAGTCGTATTGTTTCTTCGAGATCGGCACGTACAAGGGCTTCCGGTTGTACCTGAAGGCGTTCGCCAGCGAGGCATTGGCACCGGAGCTGTGGCCGGCGTTGGGTGACGATATGGCACCGGGCTACGCCGCCAACATCGGCGACAGCGATCTCGGGGTGATCCAGAGCCTGGAGGCGCAGTTGCGCGGCATCGAGCGCAGGCTGCACGAGGCAGAACAGGCCAGGCAACGGCTCGTCACGCAGGAGCAGTCACTCAGGGCCGAACTGGACAAGCCGTGGGAGCATGCCGAGCGCTACGCCCAACTGAAGCGCCAACTCGCAGTGCTGAACGTGGAACTGCAGCGCGCCGGGATCGACATCGGCTCGTCTGTGGTAGAGCCGGAAGGTGGAAACGTTGACGCAGACACGGCGGCCCGCGAGACTAACATACCAACGGAGACCAGCTTGGAGAGTACCTTCAGGCTGGATGTGGCCGTCGCGTGGCTGCGTGAGTTGCACGGCGGTCTGCCGGCCATGCCCGTGGCTCCTGAGCACGGCCAGGCCGACGATCCGTCAGTTCCGGTGGCTGTAGGGGCACCCATCATCGATGAGGCGACGATTGCTGAAATGGAGCACGAGATCGAGCAGAAACAGGCGCAACTCGTGTTCGGGCAGATGGTACTCGAGACGGCGAGGAAGCGCATAAAAAAGCCTATTAAAACGAACAAGGCACAAATCGGCTTTCAATGGTAGAAGAAGTGAGCCGGTTTTATACCGGCTCTTTTTTGTTTTTCCAATATGGTTATAACTATCTGGTGTTAACACCCTACGTTGCTATTGGACACAGCTCTGGAGTGACCTATCTTGCACGGCTACTCTCAACGCAAGGAAATTTTGCACATCGACTAATAACGTACATAGCCCAGCCTTTCCCGTTGGTTTGCCTAGACGGGAATATGCATGGTCTGGGTTACCTCAAAACCAAGTAGCTCTGCCTTTACGCCAAGGACAGCAGCCATTGTGCCATCCGGCTTTATGACGTGCACCTCCAGCCCATCGACTGGATCTCTTAATACACTCGGTTTGAATATATCCCTTACCCGTGGCTGACAATCCATAATATTCTCCCATTCTACAGACCATAAACGTCTCGCTTGGAATAACAGTCGTGCTCCGGCCATAACCTGGTGCGTTAAGCACAACGAATCGAGTTGGTAAATGCCGTCAAGCAAGTTTGAGTATTCGGGTAATGTGATATGAACCAGCTGCCCAATTTGCTGAGTTTCTGCCGGGCTGGGCGAGATACCAGATAGAAATGTGTCCTCCCCATATGTCAAGCTTACTTGCTGTAGTTGCTGGGGGATCAAACTCGTTATGCATGAGATACGTTGATAGAAGGTTATCTGTGACAGCAACCAATACATCGCTTCTATTAACTGCTCGTACTGCTTAAAGCCATTCACGTATGCATCTATTCGTATGTCCTCTCTTTGGGCATAAACCTCTATCGCGTGCTTAACAGCTCTTTTGTGAAGAACGGCGGTCGACATCTGCTCCTTAATGAAGGACAGATACTCTTTTTCGAACTGCAGTCTGGCTCGGTGTATCTTGTGCGCCACATTACGATATTGATCGATCTCTTTTACCGCCTTGTCGAGGTTTTGCCATTGATAGCTCCTTCTTAGAGTTGATGCCAGATGGTTGAGTCGTTTCGCGAATTCTGAGCTAATGGAGGGTATGAATCGGCTCAGGCCTATTATAGTTGCATCAGTGGCCCCTGGAAGAAGCACGGACCTGCCAATACCCCATGGAAGCTCGGATACTTCACTGATCTGGCTCCAAGGAGAATTAGGCAGTGTGTAAACCAGATCTTTATGGGGGTAGCCAGGAGCTTGTAATCTTAGAAACTCTACGAATGAAGCAACGACACATAAACACGAGGATAATAGGTTGAAAGCTCGTAAAACGGCAGGATTATACTGAAGCCCCGTACGAATACCCTCAATACTTAAGCGTAGTGGCCTCATGGTAGAGAGTATGGGGAAGAACATCGGGCGAGCCTGAGCGTAATCAGTCGTGCGTATAATATTCAAATATTGATCTACCGGAATCTCTGGTATAGGCACAGTGGTGAGGTGTACTGTCTGCTTTATACCCTTCAATAACTCCCATGCGTCACGCCACTCCTGAGCTTCTTTCGAAGCACCGACCAGTACAGCGATGTCGAGAACCTCGTGCAGTACCTCGCTTAGAATAGCTGGCTCTACCATGGCTGTGGTGGAAACCCTATGAGGTGTTTCTCTAACTCGCCTTTTGCCCATCTTTGAGCAACGCCGCCCGGGCTCTTTTGAAGTACCTCTCCTATAGTCTCGATAATAGGCTCATCTACTTGATGACGTGTTTCACCCACTTGGAAGTAGATCCCCCCTGATGGACTTTGTTTGAACACTGGCTCGTTTGCATCACCTAGTGGAGATACGACAACTGCACTCCGTTCTGGTTGCTGTGAAGGTGCTATCGCGTAGCGCGCAATCGGCGGTTGACTGCCAAGACTGATCTCAACGGCCAAGTCGAAGTTACCATTAGCATAAAACGGCAGTTTGTTCCTTATCTCTTCGGGCATTTGTTCAGCAAATTGACGAAATAGGATATATCGATTAAGCAGAGCGGTTACCGCCGGGTGTACGTTATTGGTTTGCGGATCAGGGGTGACTATACTGTCAAAGCCACCTTCCCATCCACAAAAAACCACAAGATCGTATAAGGCTCGCATTAGCCAGAGATATGCTAGTTCTATTGGGTGATATCGCTGCATCACATCGGCTGGTATTAGCCATATAGGAGGTGGTATCTGGAAAGATGTGCCGCAACTATGCCTATAGATCTCCTCGTGAGTTGTCCACCGTATTAAATCCGTACTACCAGTGCTTCCTGTCCAAGCAAACACAAAGCTGCCTGATGAAGATCGAGCGACTAGCGCTTGCGCAGTGTTCGATGGAATATGGCTCCACGGCAAGTCACGTAACATTGAAGGGAATCGCCCAAATAGAGAAAGTGTGGCCTCCGCAAGACGGGCGAAATACTGTTTCTCATCTTCCTCATTCATAGGGACTGGCTTACGACTGGCCGTTCTCTCGCGTAGCAGTCGAGCTAGCAACTCTAGGTTGGATGATAGAAGATCTACGAGCGGGTCGGAGATTGACCTATCCTGCAAAGACGCCCACATCAACAGTGATCTCGTCCATGAATTTCGTGAACAGAGGTGCTTCAGATCATCTGTCTTGATTGTTAGTGCGGCAACATACGATCGAAATGTGGGGTGTATGAATTCGATTAGCTGATCATTTGTGATTCTAAGTAGTCCTGCGCTGATAAGTTCCGTGTAGATCACCTCATGATCAATGAATCGAAGATGACGTGTGGCAGCAGTACGCTCATTATCGAGCCAATCATCTAACATTTGACGCATAACAGAAAGTGCTAGATGATAGGTCTCACTATTTTGCATCCACTCCGCAAGTAAGCTAAGCAGGTGCAGTTTTTCGTTCCGCTCAAGTGCCACACAGCCACGTGTTTCAGAAAGCGCAATGAACCCATCTACAACACTCCTGAAAAGTACACCGCTGGAGTAGCTGCCCACCGGACCAAGGATATGCCAAACATGAGCTAACATGCCTAGAGTTAATGGGTTCTCTATGAGGTGTCGCTGGTCAGTGGATACGCCGTACAAGATTTGGTGAGCTACGAACTTATCAATTCCTAGAACATGCACGAGGATTTCCTCAGCCTGTTGTTGCTCTAGAGGTTGAAATCTAAAGGTGGGTAGTCCTAAACTATAGCCGTCAGAAGGCCGATGGGTCGCGAGCACCATGGATGAAGCCGACGTAATGGCACACCACTTTCGGATCTTTAGTAGTAATTCTGATGCATAGGCCTGCCTAGCGGCATCATAATCATCGAATAATACAAGGAGCTTCCCAGCCTGACCGAGTTCAAGAACTTCGCGATCGGTAACAACGTGGCCGAAACGGTTCAATGAATGACGAATTAGCTCAATTACCGACTCCCCTTCATATCCAGCGAGGTTAATCATTACTGGAATAGGTGCGCCATGGTTACCGTTTCTACTGTTTCCCTCTACAGGTCTCCCGCCTTTGCAGTAGCCTAATGCCAATTGCTGAAGTGCGGTAGTTTTCCCACTCCCATAATCACCAACGAGGACGACTTGTTTATGACGAGTGACCGCTTGAGTCAGCGAAATACCCTGTCCATAATCGGAAACAAGTAACGTCTTGGTCACAAACTGAAAAATTGCTGGCCAGCTACTTTCGGGGTGTAGGTCAAATACAACTGACGACGCCCGGTTTTCCAACTCTTCACCAAAGCTACCCAGATAGTGTGTTATGTCGAAATCGATTACAGTATTTCGGGCTCTATTAAAATCAAAGAGTTTGAGTATCTGTGCCCTGTCCAGCCGCCTTTGGTACTTACTCACCTTCTCAGCATGGGACGCAATCATGGAAAAAGCCCGATCGTATACTGCCTCTAAATAGGAATGATCACTCGACAGTAATAACTTCCCCAATTCGAGTATGTCATAGGTTTTTACTGCTTCCCACGAGTCTCTGTGTTGGAGCTTAAATCTATTGGCCACCCTCAACAGAAAGTCACATTCTCGCTGACCTAACAGGTCCGTCAGCAGTCTTACGTCGTCCTGCGATAAAGCTTCGGATCCTTCAACCTCAAGGATGGCGAGTATCGGCCTTAAAACATGAGCAATCTTCTCCCCTTCTGAACCCGAGTAGATGAACCTATAACTTGTAAAGCCTGAGTCCTCACATTCGGCAAATGCCGAGAGCACGCGTGCTAATTCGTTAGGCCTCCACTGTTGCGGATCTTGCTTTTGCTTGATCTGCGCCCTCAGGACTATATGGTTGGCGCTGTCATGAACTACAGCATCTTCGATATCCACTTCACCTTCCATCTGAATGAAGGCCCATTCAGGATGCTCAATGAATTCGAGCAGCATGCCAATCGCGCACGCATATTGGAAGTTAACCCCTCGATTAGTATCAATTCCGGCCATCTGATAAGCCCATATATTAAGAGTTCAGCTGTAAATATCGTATGAATGCATCAGAGCAATGTCTATACCAATCGATGTGGGATATAGCACTTCATGGCGCGGCCTTCTTATGTTCTTTATCGACATACCATCGACATATCGCCTATGTAATAGCCTAGTTATCCTTCAGTAGCCATTCGCCTTTCTCTGAATAGTTGATGCTACCGGCCCAACCCGCGGCGTTCCACATGATGTCAAACACAGGGCGCAAGACAAGCTCTGGCGCTTGGTCATAATCCTCGATCAAGATTTCGGGCAATAACAACTTGTCTCGATCAATGGGTTTGTTCCCCTGAGAGTAGAAGTGTCGGTTTGGGTAAGAGATAATCTGAACAGCCTGGGTGTTAAGCAGACTCACCATGACCGTGAAGGGAAGGTCAACGTCCAGCCACTTCAGCATCATTAGGATTAGTCCCAGTTGTTTGACAAGTTCGGCTTCGAAGTCGCCACCGTATACAAAGGGTGGATCGCCAACCGTATACGTCTGGATAGATTCGACAATCCCGGTACGGAAGAGTTGCATATACCGTGAATATCCAGTGAACGGTTGGTCCTTATTCACCGCAGGGAATACAAGAAACCCATCAAAGTTATAACTATTGGCGTTCCCCCAGCGTCGTGTTAAGTCCAGAAAATCCCATTTGTTGTGGATCTGTTCCAGGCTCGGTGCAGTTCCCGATTCAAAGGCTGTCGCGGATATAACATGTAGAGCAAGCACTACTGTCTTAGCGACTCTATCGACGACTACGGGAGCCTCGTTCGAAAGCAGCATGGAGAGCCTCTCCAAGCGGAATCGTCGCATCCGTTCCGCTCTAATTTCCGAGCCAATAAAAGCCATGCGCAATTCGCTCGCATCGAGTGGGCGCTTACCGTTGGAACCACGGTTATAGAAGACAGGGCCGGCAACAAGCATGTGTGGTGCGACCCAACTCTTCGGGATACGTATCACGAGAGCTACGCTGCTGTTTGCCAAAGGGACCGGTTGAATGTGAACGCCCCTGATCTTTGGGTCGCAGCCCACATCAAGCATTTGGGAGATGCGCAGGATTTCCTTATCGACGTCAGCTAATCGCAGTCCACAGAGGTTGACTGGTATGCCCTTGTCTTCCTCCATGCCATAAACCAAGTGCCCTCCCTCTGTGTTTGCGAAGGAGGCCACGGCTGCCAGCAGCTTGCGCTTGCCATCCGTATCAGTCGGCAGATCACGCTTGTACTCAATCCGCTTACCTTCCGGAACTGGCACTGCGATCAGCTCTAGAAGGTCAGCTTCACTAACCTCCTCGATGGGTTTCGATTCAATCTGCATTGTGCCTCCTTAAAGGCAAGCCGGCCACACCCCACAGCGCAAATGGAGACGATAAGAACCGCCCCTACAATCTATTTTCTCACACTTCAAAGTAAAAAGTGGTGGTCACGAGCGCCTTGTCCGCAAAGCCTTTGAGGATCACTATCCTTCATGCTGGTAACAACATGCGTTAGACTTGTGCCATCATTGTCATGACCCATCCTATGTAATCCTATGCAAGAGCGACTACCACTCACGAATGGCACCAATGGCAAGCTGGACCTGCCAGCGCTGGAAACCTGGCTGTGGGAGGCGGCGTGCGTCATCCGCGGGCCCATCGACGCACCCAAGTTCAAGGATTACATCCTGCCCCTGCTGTTCCTCAGGCGCCTGTCTGATGTGTTCGAGGATGAGCTGGGCGAACTCGGTGATATGGCCAAGTACGTGCCGCAGGACCACGCGATGGTGCGCTTCTACGTCCCCGAGCACGCGTTGTGGCCCAACCTGCAACGGCGCACAGCCGGCCTAGGCGAATACCTGACCGACGCCGTCCGCGCGGTGGCGCGTGAGAACCCGCGACTGCAGGGCGTGATCGACATCGTGGACTTCAACGCGACCGCCGCCGGCCAGCCGATCCTCGCTAACGACACGCTGCGCGCGCTGGTGCAGGTCCTGTCGCGCCACCGCCTTGGCCTGCGCGACGTGGAGCCCGATATCTTCGGCCGAGCTTACGAATACCTGCTGCGCAAGTTCGCCGAGGGACAGGGCCAGAGCGCTGGCGAATTCCTCACCCCCCACGAGGTCGCCGTCCTGCTGGCGTATCTTGCCGACCCTGAGCCCGGCGACACCTTCTACGACCCGACGTGCGGCACGGGCGGGCTGCTCATCAAGGCGCACCTGCGCTTTCGCGAGAAGTACCCGAGCGAGAACACCGTCGCGCCGCTCAAGTTCTTCGGCCAGGAGATCAACCCCACCACCTTCGCCATGGCGCGCATGAACGCGTTCATCCACGACATGGAAGCCGACATCGCGCTGGGCGACACGATGAACCGCCCGGCCTTCCTCAACCCTGATGGAAGTCTGTGCCACTTCAAGAAAGTGACGGCGAACCCGATGTGGAACCAAAACTTCGCTCCCGCCACCTATGAACATGACACTTACGGGCGCTTCCCGTTTGGCGCGCCGCCGGCCAGCAGCGCCGACTGGGGTTGGATCCAGCACATGGCTGCCTCGCTGGACAGCGGCGGCAAGATGGCGGTGGTGCTGGACACGGGCGCGGCCTCGCGCGGCAGCGGCAATCAGGGCTCCAACCGCGAACGCGACATCCGCAAGGCGTTCGTGGAGCGCGACCTGATTGAGGCCGTGATCCTGCTGCCGGAGAACCTGTTCTACAACACCAGCGCGCCGGGCATCATCCTGGTGGTGCACAGGGCCAAGCCGCACAAGGGGCAAATCCTGGTGATCAACGCCGCCAAGGAATGCGCCAAGGGCCGGCCCAAGAACTACATGACCGATGAGCACGTCCGGCGCGTAGCGGATATCTACCTGCATTGGCATGAGGTCGAAGGGTTAAGCAAGTTCATCGCCAACGGGGAAGCGGCACGCAACGACTACAACCTCAGCCCGTCGCGCTACGTCACCAGCAACGGCAAGGAAGACGTGTTGCCACTGGAAGAGGCTGCCGTGTTACTGGCCGAGGCGGAAGAGGAGCAGCAAACAGCCGACCGCGAGTTGCTCCGAGTTCTCAAGCGGCTGGGGTTGCAGAAAGAAGTGAGGTGAGGGTTCCGAATGTCAAGCGGCCAGGTTACTATCCGTCTCGTTCAAGAGACGGATGCCGCCCAATTGCGTCAGAATTGCTTCCCCCTGAACACCCTTGAGGAAACGCAGGCCCAAATTGCCACCAACCTTCGGACGTTTGCGGAGGGGGAGGTGGTTCCGCTGGTGGCGGAGGTGCATGGGGAGGTCGTAGGGGCGGTCACACTCCAGCGCAACCCTCACCGGTTGCGGCGACATCGCGCGGAACTCGGCGGCCTTGTCGTCCATTCGCCCTATCAGGGGCAGGGCATCGCGAGGCGATTGGTGGATGAATGCCGCCAGCGCGCCAGGGCGATGGGGATCGACATCCTGGAACTCAGTTGTCGTGGGGGTGAGCCTGCGGAGGAAGTTTACCGCCGCCTGGGCTTTCGTGAGTATGGCCGCCTGCCGCGCGGACTGGTAGAGACGCGGGGCCGGCGCCCGGAATTCGATGAGGTGTATTTCTACGAGGAGACTGTGGACGTCCGCTAGGGCGTGTACCCGTGCGCAGCCGCAGCCGGCCTGGTGCCGTATCGTCGATTTCAGCTCCTCACGCGCCTGGGACCCTTCATACATATCTCAGTCGTAGATCGGACGTCTAAACTTGCTCCTTGACCTTCCAGTGACTGGAAGCTTTAGGATAGACATCATGCGTTGCGAGGTGATGACGATGTTTCACATCCGCGAGTTATGTGCCAGAACGGGAGTGCCACCGAAGACCGTGCGGTATTACGAGCAGATCGGCCTTCTCCCCCCGGCCCAGCGCGCTCCCAACGGCTATCGCCTCTACAGCGATGCCGACGTGGAGCGGCTGCAATTCATCCGCAACGCGCGAGCGCTCGATTTCGCGCTGGACGTGATCGCCGAGATCCTGGCCTTCCGCGACCGGGGTGCGCCGCCCTGCCAGTACGTGATGAACGTGCTACGGGACCGGATCGGCGAGGTGGAAGACCGCATCGCCAGACTGCAGCGCACGAAGGACGAGCTGGTGACACTCTACGACGCCGGTCACCACCTGCCCGAAGACGCCCTGATGCGCACCTGTGTCTGCCACTTGATCCAGGCCGGCAACCGCCAGCCGTAGAGGAAGGGGTACTATGAGCCAACAACAATTTGACCTCCGCGTCAGCGGCATGACCTGCCCGAACTGCAGCCAGCACGTAACCCAGGCGCTCAAAGCCGTCCCCGGCGTCCGCCGCGTGGACCTGACGGGCTGGCAAACGCCCCGCGCCACGGTGATCGCCGACGAGGGCGTCGCCCCAAATGCCCTCACCGCTGCCGTGGAGGCAGCCGGCTATTCCGCCACCGTCCAGGGGCAGCACCCCCTGCCTGCCCTGCCGCAGGCATCGAACGCGGACGGGGCCGGCAGAGACTCCGACCTGATCGTCGTCGGGGGCGGCTCCGGGGCCTTCGCCGCGGCCATTGCCGCGAGTGACCTGGGGGCCCGCGTGGCCATGATCAACGCGGGCACAATCGGCGGCACCTGCGTCAACGTCGGCTGCATCCCCAGCAAGGCGCTGATCAGGGCCGCCGGCGCCTGGCACGCCGCCGGCCACCACCCCTTCCGCGGTGTGGGCACTGCCCAGGTGAAGCTCGATTGGCCCGCACTGCGAGCCCAGAAGGACGAACTGGTCGCCGGCCTGCGCCAGAGGAAGTACGTGGACGTGCTGGCAGCCTATCCCAACATCACCTATGTGGAGGGCCGAGCTTCCTTCCATGCTGATGGGGCGATCCACGTCGGCGAACGCAGCTACGCGGCCAACCGGTACGTGATTGCCACGGGTGCGCAGCCGCGCAGGCTGCCCCTGCCCGGCCTGGCAGAGGCTCAGCCGCTCGACAGCACCACCCTGATGGACCTGGGGCAACTGCCCAAATCGCTCATCGTATTGGGCGGACGAGCCGTGGCCCTGGAGCTGGGCCAGACGCTGGCCCGCCTGGGAGTGGAGGTGCTCATCCTCCAGCGCAGCACCCGCCTCATCCCGGAGCACGAGCCGGAGATCGGCCGCGCCATTCAGGACTACCTTGAGCGCGAAGGCATCGGGGTTCTCACCGGCGTGCAGGTCGCCCGGCTAGGCCGCGAAGGGGAAACGCGCGTTGTCCATGCCCAAGTGATGGGTCAACCCCGGCAGTTCCGGGCGGACCAGATCCTCATGGCGTTGGGCCGGCAACCCAACACGCGCGACCTGGGGTTAGAGCACGTGGGTGTACGGGTGGACGGGAACGGCGCCATCATCGTTGACGCGTACCTGCAAACCAGTAACCCCGCCCTCTACGCCACTGGGGACGCCACCACCAACCCGGAGTTCGTCTACGTGGCCGCCGCGGGCGGGACCCTGGCCGCCCGCAACGCCCTGACGGATGTCCGTCAGGCCCTCGACCTATCGGCCATGCCCACCGTGATCTTCACGGACCCGCAGGTCGCCATGGTGGGCCTGACGGAAGCGCAGGCCCGGCGCCAGGGCTACCAAGTCAACGTCAGCACGATCGGCCTGGAGCACGTCCCGCGGGCGCAGGCCGCCCACGACACCCGCGGCCTGATCAAGCTCGTCGCGGAGACGGCCACCGGGCGGCTGCTGGGGGCGCACGTCCTGGCCGCCGAGGGCGGCGAGGTCATTCAAGCGGCCGCCCTGGCCGTCAAGTTCGGCCTGACCACGGACGACCTGACTAACACGCTGTTCCCCTACCTGACCCAAGTGGAAGGCCTGAAACTGGCGGCTCAGGCCTTCACCAGGGACGTCGCGAAGTTGTCGTGCTGCGCCTGAGGTGGGGGCCGTGAGGGCAGACTCCGCCCGTTAGCTATAATCGCTGACGCCCAACATGGAAGATCCAGTGGTGAGCGTCGGTGGCGGAGAGTCGTTGCCCGAGGGGTGGGAGTGCACCCGGCTGGGGCTCGTGGTCGAACCACGCCACGAGTCAGTCCAGCCGAGAAACGCGGCGCACCTGCCGTATGTCGGGCTGGAGCACATTGAACCAGGCAACTCTCGTATCCATCAATTCGGGCAGCCAGACGATGTGAGGAGCGCCAAGTCGCGCTTTTACCCCGGCGACGTTCTATACGGTAAGTTGCGGCCCTACCTCGACAAGGCGGCTCTAGCAGAAAGTGACGGTATATGCTCCACAGATATTCTGGTCCTGGTGCCGTGCGGGGACATCGACCCATCATTTGCATCCTATTTACTGCATTCGACCCCGTTCATCGAGCATGCTGTTGCGACCACCACGGGCGTGAACCATCCTCGCACGTCTTGGAACGCCCTACAGCAACTTGTCATCTATCTACCGCCTCTGAGTGAGCAACGCGCCATCGCCCACGCGCTATCCACCATCCAGAGTGCTATCGGAGCAGCAGATAAGGTCATCACGGCAATCTATGCGCTGAAACAATCGACGTTGCGCCACCTGCTCACATATGGGCTAGTGCAAGTTCAGGATTCGGCTACAGTGCTGCTTAAAGATAGCAATGTAGGACCCATACCACAGCAATGGTCAGTCGTTACCTTGGGTGAAGTGTCAAAGATCGGAAACGGCTCGACGCCAAAACGAGATGAACCGAGGTATTGGGATGGGGGCACCATCCCATGGCTCACCAGTGGCAAGGTGCACGAGGGAACGATCACAAGTGCTGACGAGTTAGTGACCGAAGCGGCGTATGCCGAATGCCATCTACCCCTCGTACCCAAGCGCAGCATCGTTGTAGCGATTACCGGGCAAGGCAAGACGCTGGGTAATGCCGCCTTGCTTGCCCTCGATACGTGTATAAGCCAACACCTGGCATATATCACGCTGCATGACAATAAGCTTCAGCCCGAATTCGTGCTGTACTTCCTGCAATCCCGGTACATGCAACTACAAGCCGTCGGCCGTTCGGGTGGGAGCACAAAAGCCGCGTTAACGTGCGGCTATCTCAAGGGCTACTCGATTCCTTGTCCGCCAATAGTTGAACAGAGAGCAATTGTTCAAACTCTTTACGCCATCGATCGCAAGATTGAGACTGAGTCCCAGCGCAAATCTGCACTCCAAGCGCTATTCAAGTCAGCCCTGCAGCGACTGATGACCGGTACAATCCGCGTGGGCGCCGAGTCCACGCAGGCGGACTGAACACCCTGGGGCGGTAGCGCCTGCGGCAAGGAAGACACCATGAGCACGCTACGCAGCGAACGCTACACCGTCCAGAATCCGCTGATCCGCTACGCCACCGAGGTCGGCTGGACCTACCTGCCGCCCGGCGAGGCGCTGCGCCTGCGCCGGGGCGAAGATAGCCCCCTGCTGTGGGACGTGCTCACGGCCAAGCTCCAGCAACTGAACGCCGGCCTGGTGGACCACCTCAAGGCCGAGGAGATCGCCCGCCGCCTCGCGCGCGTCCCGCCCAGCCTGGAGGGCAACCTGCAGGCCTGGGAGTACCTGAAGGGGCTGCGCACGGCGTTCATCGAGGCCGAGCGGCGCGAGCGCAACGTGCGCCTGATCGACTTCGGCGACTCCTCCCGCAACGCCTTCCACGTCACCGACGAGTTCAGCTTCACCAACGGAACCCACCGCGTCCGCCTGGACGTGGCCTTCCTGGTGAACGGCATCCCCGTCATCCCGGTGGAGACTAAGGCCGCCACCCGCCTAGACGGCACCACTGTCGCGCTGGACCAGGTGCGCCGCTATCACCGCGAGGCGCCCGAGCTACTGGCGCTGGCGCAGGTGTTCGGCATCACGCACCTGGTGCGCTTCTACTACGGCGCCACGTGGAACACCGCGGCCAAGAACCTGTTTAACTGGAAAGAGGACGCGCCACTCACGGCCGCGCCACGTGCCGCCCCGGACTTCGAGACGCTCGTCAAGACGTTCGTCGCGCCCGAGCGGGTGCTGCGCGTGCTGCGCGACTTCATCCTCTTCACCCGCAAGGACGACGAGCTGAGCAAGGTCATCCTGCGCCCGCACCAGATGCGCGCCGTCGAGCGCGTGCTGGCGCGCGCCTACGACCCGCGCAAGCGCTTCGGTCTGGTCTGGCACACGCAAGGGTCTGGCAAGACCTACACCATGATCACGGTTGCCAAGCGGCTGATCGACGAGCCGGCATTCGAGAACCCCACCGTGCTGATGCTGGTGGACCGCAACGAGCTGGAGACGCAGCTCTTCGGCAACCTGGCCGCCACCCTGCTGGGCCAGAACGCCCCGCCGCAGCGCCACCCCGGCTACACGCAACTGGGCGGGGTGTACGTGGCCGAGAGCAAGCGCGGCCTGCAGGACCTGCTGGGCAGTGACACGCGCGGGCTGATCGTCTCGATGATCCACAAGTTCGACGACATGCCGGCGAAGCTGAACCAGCGCACCAACTTGTTTGTGTTGGTCGATGAGGCACACCGCAGCACGGGCGGGGACCTGGGCAACTACCTGATGGGCGCCCTGCCCAACGCCACCTACTTCGGCTTCACCGGCACGCCCATCGACCGCACCAGCTACGGCCAGGGCACGTTCAAGGTGTTCGGGCGTGACGACCCGCAGGGCTACCTGGACAAGTACGGCATTGCCGAGTCCATCGAGGATGGCACCACCGTGCCGCTCTACTACGCCCTGGCGCCGAACGAGCTGCGGGTGGACCGCGCTACGCTGGAGCGGGAGTTCCTGGACCTGGCCGAGGCGGAGGGGATGAGCGACATCGACGACCTGAACCGCGTGCTGGACAAGGCCGTCACGCTCAAGAACATGCTGAAGAACCGCGAGCGCATCCAGCGCGTGGCGCAGTACGTCGCCCATCACTTCACCGAGACGGTCGCGCCCATGGGCTACAAGGCCTTCCTGGTGGGCGTGGACCGCGAGGCGTGCGCCCTGTACAAGAACGCGCTGGACCGGTATCTGCCGCCCGAGGCCTCGCGCGTGGTCATCAGCCCCGCCCACACCGACGCGGAGCGCTACCCGGGCCTCGTGCCCTACCACCTGGCCGAGGAGGACGAGAAGGCCATCCGCAACGACTTCCGTAAGCCTGACAAGCAGCCCAAGATCCTGATCGTCACCGAGAAGCTGCTCACCGGCTACGATGCGCCGGTGCTGTACTGCCTGTACTTGGACAAGCCCATGCGCGACCACGTCCTGCTGCAGGCCATCGCGCGGGTGAACCGGCCGTACGAGGACGAGGGCGGCAAGCGCAAGCCAGGCGGCTTCGTGCTGGACTTCGTGGGCATCTTCGAGAACCTGGAGAAGGCCCTGGCGTTCGACTCGCGGGACGTGCAAAGCGTGATTGAGGGACTGGACGTGCTCCAGGCGCGCTTCCGGGCCAGGATCGCCGAGGGGCGCAGCCAGGTGCTCACCCTGCTGGCCGGCAGGACGGCGGACAAGGCGGCCGAGGCCGTGTTGAACGCCTACCTGGACCAGGACCGGCGCGAGGCGTTCTACCGGTTCTTCGCCGAGCTGGAGGACTTGTACGAGATCCTCTCGCCCGACGCCTTCCTGCGCGAATACATGGACGACTACCGGAGGCTCGCCGACGTCTACGCACTGCTGCGCGCCGCCTACGAGAGCACCGACCGGCCGGGCAGCCAGGACCTGGCGCGCAAGACCGCCTACCTGGTGCAGGAGCACACCCAGGCTGGCGTCATCCGCGAGGCCGTCACCGTGTACGAGATCACGCCTGACACCCTGGAGCAAGTCGCCCGGTCGAACCAGAGCGACACGGTGAAGGTGTTCAACCTGCTCAAGAGCATCGAGCAGAAGGTGGCCGACGAGGCCGCGGGTGCACCCTACCTGCTGTCCATCGGCGAGCGCGCCGAGACCATTGCCGAGGCGTTCAAAGAGCGGCAGGTGTCCACCCAGGAGGCGCTGCAGCAGTTGGAGGAGCAGGTGCGCTCGATCAACGACGCGCAGCGCGAGCAGGCGGAACGGGGTATCACGGGCGAGCCGTTCGCAGTCTTCTGGCTGCTCAGGCAGGAGGGGGTGGGGGCGCCGCAGGCCGAGGCGGTCGCCCGGCGGATGGCCATGGCGCTCGACCAGCACCCGCACTGGCGGAACAGTGAGCGGGAGGCGCGCGCGGTGCGGCTGGAACTGTACCGCGCTCTGGACGGCGTCCCGGTCGGCAGCGTGCCGCAGACGGTGGAGCGCATCCTGCGCACGCTGCGGGGCGAGCGGCGCTGATGGCGACTGGACGGAACCCGCGCAGCCGCAAGCGCCACCTGATCGAGGGTGCGCAGCACCACGACGACAAACCCGCCACGCCAGCGAACCTCCGGCCGCTGGAGGAGACGGTGCCGGTCAGTGTGTTCCGCGGTGAGGTAGCGGCGTGGGCCAGGCGCGTCGGCGTTGAGCCGAAAGAAATTCGACTCAGGCCGATGAAACGCAAGTGGGCCAGTTGCTCCAGCCGCGGCCGGCTGACGTTCGACACAGCCCTGCTCGCGCAGCCGGCCCGGAAGCGTGCAGAGGTCATCGTGCACGAACTGTTGCACCTGCGGATACCCAACCACGGCAAGTTGTTTGAGTCGTTGTTGAATGGGTATATAGACAGCGCTTATTAGCCGTCCATAATTCGAGTGGCGCGATGATGAGCAAAATGGAAAGATAGCTTTAATTTGTATGCCTGCACCCGCTACAACTGAACTGCCGCTCCCCAAGAGTTGGGATGAGTTCGAAGATATCATCCTGGATCTCTATAAACGCATATGGGATGACCCTAACGCCGAGCGTAACGGACGAAGTGGACAAGGGCAAAACGGCGTGGATGTTTACGGTGTATCCAAGCGCTTGGGCGGCTATGTTGGAGTTCAGTGCAAGCGATACGCAGCGGGAAGACTCAAGAAAGCGGATATCCTAAAAGAAGTCCGCAAGGCCGAGCGCTTCAAGCCACCACTGCGCGAGTTCGTCATCGCAACCACTGAACAACGCGATAGTATGTTACAAGAGGCGGTGCGTGTCATCGACGCCGAGCATATTGCGAAGGGTGGCTTCACAGTGCATATCGTCTTTTGGGAAGACATTTGCTCCAACCTCACCAACCCCGAAAATTCAGACGTGCTCTTCAAATACTACGTCGAGTGGATACGGCTATTCGAGAAATACCTGCCTTCCTCACAACGCCTCGTACAGGTCAGTGGTGAACTCGAGGCGATCCAGCTACAGCTACGTGGCGAGCGGGAGCGTTCGCTCCAAGGCGAGTTAAACGAGCTGCGGCAGAGGGTCAATTCCGGATATTCCGAGTCTGCCCGCGCCAGCGTACTGGAATTGGCCGAGAAGGCGGACGGTATTCTTGCCGAGTCGGAGTTGGATCGTGGTTTGGTCGGGAGTATCTATCGCTTAGCTGCCAGTGTGCTCATTGATGTTACTACCGCGGGCGAGTGCCGGGCTTACCTAACTAAGGCGGCTCAGTATGCATCGGGCAATGGACTTATCGATCTACAGATCCTTGAGTCACTCCTCCTCTACCGATCCGAAGGGCCGCAACGCGCTTTACAGGCGCTAGAGAGATTGGAGCACGCCGAGGTAAAAAGAATATGTTTTGGCATCTGTCTAGAGAACAATGACCTTCAAAAGTGCAGACTGATTCTTAGCGCACTGGGCGATTCAGCCGTGCTGGAGTCTAAAGACTGGTTACGTCTGCTAGCTTTGTACTACGCAGCTTTAGGTGAATTCGAGCGGGCCCAGGGCGCGGTGGATCGGTTGACCGCGGATTCGTCAGCAGCCGATCATTTTATGGTTGCTGGCTACGCCTTATCTCGTTTGGCTTACCAACGCCACGACCAGTTCTGCCATACCCACAACGTGTCCCCGGCTGTTCACTTGGCCCAGTTGGACCTTGATACGCTCGTTGACCAGGACTTGCGGTCACGTGCACGCGATACATTTGTGCGGGCATTCACTCTTTTTAAACAGAACGATTGTCCCGTCGAGGCCTGTTATACATTGGAATCCGCTTTATTACTGGATCCAGACGATTCGCCGGCACCGGGGAAACAGACGCTCATCGATGAGCTTGCCAACATTGATCCGAGGCACCCTCTAGTTGTCCTGCAACGCACGCTCCCGGTGAGTGCCGAATACCTCAATTCGGTCATCTCGGACCAAGCGAATGATCCCCTGGTCACACTTGCCCTCGTCCGTAACGCGGCGCTGGATATGCAGGGGTCGCGAAGACTCGTCAAGCTGATCAGAAAACATGGGTCGCGTTTCAGGCTGACAGATGACATTGAGCTCAGTTATCGCGAGACGGAACGCTTGCTACTCAGGCGCGCCGGTGTGGACGCTGCCGTGTCGAGGTGGATAAACGAGGTACCACTCCCCGAGCGATATGCGCACCACCGACTGCTGTGGCGGTTTCAGGTACTCGCAGAACGCCAATCACCACGAGCCCAGGAGGTCATCGGAGAAGCGTTGTCAACTTACCCTGATCACCCCGAAGTTCTTGTAACGGCCACCCTATATGCCCAGTCCCATGGTGATCACGGCCGCGCGCTCGCGAGCGCCCGCCGGTTGGCGTCCATATTGCCCGGCCCCCGCGCCACAGAGATTCTGCTATCGGCGCTCTTCTCGGATAGAAAGTTCGGCGAGTATTTGGAAGTTGCCGAAAAGGTGGCAACGCCCCGAGACCCCGTGCTGTGGCGCCGAGCAAGAGCTTATGCTCGACTGGGTCTGCGCCAGCTAGCGGAGGCGCAGGAAGATTTCGAATTTCTTCAAACGGTAGGCGCAGCCGAATTTGCCGATTTGGTCAACCTTGCACGGATCCATTTGCATCTCGGGGAGTACAGCAGAGCGATTGCCGTGCTTGAAGCTTACGTTAAGAGCCATCTGGGCGACCCGGAGGGGTATGTCGAGCTATCGCAGCTCTACTTGATGGCCGGACACAAGGATGATGCATTGAGGTGGGCGTATCGGGCTTATGAGCGCTTCGAAGGCAACCAGCGCGTGGCTTTCCATTTAGCCAGGCTGGGCCTTCAGGTCGCCGTAGGGCCTGACCCGCGTGCGAACTCCGCCTTCCGGGAGTTCATGCCAGGTGGTAAATTCGATCAATCGGGGTACTTCGAGCCACACGACATGGAGGACCTGAGAAAGTTCCTCCTGTCCAGGCGGGAGAGACAGGCCGCCCTCGAAGCAGAATACCGTTCCGGTAGGATCTCCGCGATGACGCTCTGCCACATGCAGGCAAGCACTCTTATGTGGTTTCATCGGGCTCGCATACATGACGGGGTTGAGCGCTATGCGGCGGCCGGAGATCAAAGCTATGCTGAAAATTGGCTCATTCTGCACTCCCCTAAAGAGGTGGTGCTGGACTACAGTGCCCTGCTGACCCTCTGGACCCTTTATGGTGCTACGTGGATTAACAGGATCCGCTCTCGCTTCAACCGCGTGTGGATCCCTGCGAGCCTGCTCGAAATCCTGGTGTGGGAACTTGCTCAGCTCAACCAGAGCGGGCAAGTGTCCAGGTATCGGGCGCAGAAAGAAACGGCGGACGCTGTCAACCGCCTTAGGACGATGTTCGAGATAGAACCCTACGACGAGAAGCTGCCGGAGGCG
>JAJYKL010000150.1 GCA_021788625.1 Chloroflexota bacterium | reverse complement strand
CGGGCGACAACGTGAACATGCATGTGAAGCTGATCGCGCCGGTGGCGCTGGAGAACGGCAGTCACTTTGCCATACGCGAAGGTGGGTTGACGGTCGGTGCTGGCACCATCACTAAGGTGGGCGAATAACCATTAATGAGTGATTTCGGGTTATGGACGGATCAGGGTTGTATTAAAATCGTATACCCGGGATCAACGTAGGGCAGTAGCTCAATTGGTAGAGCCACCGTCTCCAAAACGGTAGGTTGTGGGTTCAAATCCTGCCTGCCCTGTCGAGAGTCGTAGGGGCGCGAGTTCCGCGCCCCTATTCCGGTGTAGAGAACATGGCAAATCAACAAGTGGTCGAAAATAAGGCTTCACGTTTCCCAGCGTGGCTGGAGCCTGTGCGCGAGTATTTCCGCGACACGATTGGCGAGCTGCGCAAGGTGCATTGGCCTACTCGCATGGAAGTGCGAAACCTCAGCGCCATCGTCCTGGCGGTGACGATTGCCATGGCTCTCTTGCTGGGTGGTTTCGATTTCGTCTTTAATCAAACTTTCGTCGGCATTCTGCAGCCGCAACCCAGCCTGATAGCCATCGCCGTATTGGCTTTTGTCGTGCTGGTTGTTCTGGTGTTGGTGTTTTTTGCAGGACGCGAGGGGCGTTAAGGTATTTGCCGCCGACCTAGAGTGACCTTATTATGATTGAGAATATGCAGGATCCGGACGATCTCGAGCGCTCTGCCTCACCCGAGCCTGATCAAGCCACACCCGTACCCGATGAATCGAGCGCGAGAGGGACTGCAGGGGTCGAGTACATTGGTAATCAGCCCATTCAGGGACCCCTGATCGGAACCGATCAACCCGCACCGGCGGAAAGTGCTCCTGGCGTCCAGCCCACTGGCGAGGAAGAAATAGTGGCCCCGTCGCCGGAGGACCTGGAACCCCGCCCGACCAGTGAAGGTGATGAACTCAACTGGTACGTCGTGCATTGCTACTCTGGCTACGAGAACAAGGTGAAGCACAATCTGGAGCAGCGCATTGAGGCCATGGGCGTGGCCAGCCTGATCGATGAAGTGGTGGTGCCGACTGAGGAAGAGATGGAGGTTCGCGACGGCAAACGCCGCACCATCGAGAAGCGCGTCTTTCCCGGTTATATCCTGGTCCACATGAAGCTCGATGAGCGCGCGTTGAATATCGTGCGCGCCACACCGGGCGTAACGCGTTTTGTGGGCATGGGCAGCCGCCCGACCCCGCTCACGCCGCAGGAAGTGAACCAGATCATGCACCGTATGCAAGCCGAGGCGCCCAAGCTGCGTGTGAACTTTCGCACAGGCCAAAAGGTGCGCATCACCGATGGTCCCTTCGCTGACTTCATGGGCCTGGTGGACAAGATCGACACCGAACGTGCCAAAGTGACGGTGCTCGTCTCCTTCTTTGGTCGTGAGACGCCCGTTGAGCTTGACTTCCTACAAGTCGAACGAATGTAAATGTTGGGCGGCACGGAGATGCCGCCAGATTTCGAGGATGGATACATGGCAAAGAAAGTGAAAGCAACCGTTCGCATTCAGATTGAGGCAGGTAAAGCGAGCCCTGCACCGCCGATTGGCCCGTCGCTGGCACCACACGGCATCAACCTGATGGCTTTCTGTAAAGAATACAACGCTCGTACAGCTCAGATGACCGGCAACATCATCCCGGCTGAGATTACGGTCTATTCCGATAACTCCTTCAACTTCGTACTACGCACACCGCCGACCGCTCAGTTGATCCGCAAAGCGGCTGGCGTGGAGAAGGGCTCAGGGGTTCCGAACCGCAACAAGGTGGGCAAGATCACCGCGGCGCAGGTCCGTGAGATCGCCGAGCAGAAGTTGCGCGACCTGAATGCGGTGGACCTGGAAGGCGCCATGCAGCAGGTGCGTGGTACGGCGCGCAGTATGGGCATCGAGATCACGGAGTCCTAATCGATTTTCTTTTTCGGATTTGAAGCTCGCGGCCGGTGGCGATAAAGAGCTGGCAGGCAATCGGAAACCCGAGAAGGAAAAACAAGGTGTGGGAGAGCAGATGCAACCTGCTCGCGAGACCACAGGAGAGTGTTAAAAATGGCAAAGCATGGGAAAAAGTATAACGCGGCGTCAGCGAAAGTGGATCGCCTGAAGAACTATACAGTTGCTGAGGCGGCCGCGCTGGCCAAAGAAACCAGCATCTCGAAATTCGACGGCACCGTGGAGTGCCACATCCACCTGAACGTCGATCCGCGCCAGGCGGACCAGCAGGTCCGTGGTGTGGTGGTGCTCCCCAACGGCCTGGGCAAGACTGTGCGCATCCTCGTTTTCACACAAGGCGAAGGTGCACGTCTGGCACACGAGGCGGGTGCGGACTCGGTGGCTGATACCGACGAGTGGATCAAGAAAATCCAGGACGGTTGGACAGACTTCGACGTCGCGATCGCCACGCCCGATATGATGGGCCGCGTTGGCCGTCTGGGCAAAATCCTCGGCCCGCGTGGTTTAATGCCGAACCCGAAAGCCGGCACGGTGGTACCCGCCGCGGATATCCCTCGGGTGATTCGTGAGACTCGCGCCGGCCGTGTGGAATTCCGTCTGGATAAGACGGCCAACCTGCACGTGCCCGTTGGTAAGGTCAGCTTTCAGCAGGATAAACTGGCCGAGAATTTGGGTGCCTTCCTCGACGCAGTCAAACGGGCTCGTCCATCCGCTGCCAAGGGGAACTTCATCCGACGGATTACGGTCGCCTCGACGATGGGACCGGGCGTGCGGGTTGATCCGAACATCTAGTCTGGTATAATCTGCGGCTGTCACTCGCCAGTGACTACAGGTGCCCCATACCGCATGACGGGACAGGGCTTAATCCGATGCCTGTTGAGGTGAGAGGCATTCAGCGTGTCCACCGTTTACCCTGCGGTGCAGGAGACGGGGGAGATGAAACGAATGCGCCTTAACCTCACTGGTTGAGGCGCTTTTTTGTTTATTGTGAATTTGTACAGCGAGGAGGTGAAAAGCTTTGGCAATTACGAAGAAACGCAAGGCTGAGTTAATCACGAATTATGGCGAACTGCTCGAGAAGAGTCAGGCGGTGATCATCGCCACCTATGGCGGCATGAATATGCCGCAGTTCAACAAGGTGCGCGCTCAGGTGCGCGGAGTGCAGGCGGAGTTCCACGTGGCGAAGAACACGTTGATCTCCCGCACGTTCAAAGACGCTGGGTACAACGTGCCCGACGAGTGGCTGGCAGGCCCTACTGCCGTCAGTTTCTGCTTCGGCGATCCGCCGGCTCTGGCGAAGGTGCTGGGTCAGCTCAGCAACGAGATCGAGAACCTGAAGGTCGTGGGCGGAGTGGTCGGTGGCCAGGCTCTGGACGTGAACGGTGTCAAGGATTTGGCGACGCTCCCCTCGCTGGAGGTGCTGCGAGCGCAGATCATTGGGGCGATTACCGCTCAGGCGTCCGGCCTGGTGGGAGCGCTGAATGCGGCCGTCGGCGGTGTGATGTACGCGCTGCAGGCGAAGATCGATAAGGAACAGCAGGCTGAGGTGCCTACCTCGGCGTAGTGAACCGTCTGAGTTTTTGGTTAATATAAGGAACATAGAGAAATGGCAGACCTAAATGCGATTGTCGAGCAATTGAACAGCCTTACCCTGATGGAGGCTGCGCAACTAAAGAAGATGCTTGAGGAGAAATGGGGTGTCACCGCTGCTGCCGCACCCGTTATGATGGCTGGAGCTGCAGCGGGTAACGGTGCTGCGCCGGCGGCCGCGCCCGTTGAGGAGAAGACCGAGTTCGACGTGGTGCTCAAGGAAATTGGCCCGAAGAAGATCGAGGTTATTAAAGTCGTGCGCTCCCTCACCAACCTGGGACTCAAGGAAGCCAAGGACCTGGTAGAAACACCAAACTCGACCGTGCAAACGGGCGTGTCCAAGGCAACGGCCGATGAGACCAAGAAGAAGCTTGAGGAAGCAGGCGCCGTCATTCAGGTTAAGTAGGCGCATAGGTCCCCGGTCTACGGGGTAAATGGAAAGTCCTTACATCCTGAGGGACTGGTGATGCCCTTGGAATGTGAGGACTTTTTGCTATGTGGCAAATCATTCAAGACGCGTCGGCGTGGGACGCAGCGTTATGCCAGTTACAACAGCCGCATGTGTTGCAGTCCTGGGCCTGGGGCGAACTAAAGTCGCGCTGGGGATGGTCGGCTGAGCGCTGGTTGCTGACAGACGTCAAAGGTTGCCCGCGTGCAGCGGTTCAACTGCTTCGCCGGCGTAACGGCCCCTTCAGCGTACTCTATGCGCCCAAGGGCCCGGCCGTCAGCGCCGTGACCTCGTTCGCGGATGCACTGGCCTGGATCGAGCAGCGTGCGCGAGAGACTCACGCACTGTGGGTCAAGCTGGATGGCGATGTGCACCTGGCAGCCCAACAAACAGGAGAAGACCCCACTACCGCCCTCGAAGCCTGCCGCAAGACTCTGCGATCACATCGCTGGCGCATCTCACCGGATCAGGTGCAGTTCCGCAACACGGCATTCAGCGATCTGCACCACACGGACGATGAGCTGCTGGCCGGCATGAAGCAAAAATGGCGCTATAACATCCGGCTAGCTGAAAAGCGCGGCGTCCGCATCCGGCAGGCCACACCCGATGATCTGCCCATGCTCTATCGGATGTATGCCGAAACAGGCCGCCGCGATGGCTTTCTCATTCGTGAGCCCGATTACTACTACGACGCCTGGCGGACGATGAGTGCGAAGGGCATGTTGGCCGAGCACAGTGGCAATGCACAGCCACTGGCAGGCCTGTTGCTATTTCACTTCGCACAACGTGCGTGGTACTTTTATGGTATGTCACGCGCTGAAGGGCGCGAAAACATGCCGAATTATCTTCTGCAATGGTCTGCACTGCGCTGGGCACGCGACCAGGGGTGTACGATTTACGATTGGTGGGGCGCACCGGAGGTGCGTAGCGAGCACGATCCCATGTGGGGTGTATATCGCTTCAAAGAAGGTTTTGGGGCGCAATTTGTCGAAGGTCTGGGCGCCTGGGATTATGCTCCATCACCTGTGTTGTACCATATTTACACGCGCTGGATGCCGATCGTATTGAAGGTGGTGCGCCGATCAGGCAGCCGTAACGACATAACAGAACGTTCAGGCAGCAGCGTCCTCAGCGGTGGTCATATTGCTCAGTGAGGTAGCTACTGGTACGCGCTAAGCCACCTGTCCTGTTAACTGCTCCATACGATAGAGAGTGTTTACCTGTGCTATTAATGGCAGGTATCCTGGGCGGAGGCACTGTTTTCATCTTGGTTTATGGCGCTTCGATCGCAGTTTGGGGTCGCTACCTGCCGGGCAGCACGCTGCAATGGCACGCCACATAAAAAAGAGTACGGACCCATGCATGGGTCACGTACTCCTGCAGGCGGGGAAATAGGGTTGCTCTAAAAAACTGCTCCTGTAGCCTCCGCATTGTATGAGTCAGCTTCGTCCGCAGTTTCATCCTCCACTGCTTTCGGTTCTCCGTTTGTGCCGATCATGTAGAAGCGACGCGATTTGGGCAGATATTGTGAGTCGCTGGAGCTGCCCGGCCACCCCGCGGCACTTGTCGCGGCAGCGATGGATGGTGCCTGATAGCCCATGTGAGTTGCAGATTGGAATGGTTGCGGGAGTATCCAATACTGCGGTGGATTCGGTGGCATCTGGTAACTGTGGTGGAGCGTGCGATCGTAGGTGCTGGAGCTGGTTGTTTCGCGCCGGCGCATGGTGATGAGTGTTACGACAACAGTGCAGGGTGAGGCAATCAATACGCCTATAAAAGCACCACTCAGGAGTGAGACGGTGTTCTGATCAATACGTGAGCCAACGATGAGGGCAATCACGACGGCAAAAAGAATGATACCAACCGATAAAGCACGTAATACCCGGTCCATGATGCCATCCTGTACACCGCTCTTAAGCGGACCCTCGCTCGCGGGCGGCTTGAACGCCGGACAAGCCTGTGGCTAGACCGGCAAGGCTGCTTGAAAACGAATCGTCTTGTTTCCTGTGACGGCAATGAAGTCGCCACATCCGTTCAGTCGCTCAGCTCCGCTGCCCGCTATACCGGTTGCCACGCGCGCGTCGTCGGCCGACAAGACGCGTCCCACCAGTCGTAGAGGGAGATTGGCCTTCAAGAGTGATCCGATGACCTTCGCTGTTGGTTTCTGGGTGCAGGCCAGCAGGTGAACGCCCGGTTCGCGCCCACGCTGGGCGATGCGTGTGAGCGCTGCGATCAACTCATCGCCACCTGTCTGGCACAGGTCAGCCAGTTCGTCAGCGTAGACGACGATGCGTGGAAGGGACTCCTGCCCGGCGGTACGCTTTTCCATGACGCTGATCACTCGGTTTACCGTGCCGATGACTTCCTCCCGCGTGCGCGCATAGGGCAGCAGCAAGTGTTTCTCAATGGCACGTTCGAAATCGTCTCCTGCCCCTCGCTCATGACGCTTGGGATCCAGCACAACCAGACCCAGCTCGCGTGGGCGGTGTTGGTCACATAAACTCAGAAGGATGCTGCGTGCCAGGGATGTCTTTCCTGAGCCGGTAGTCCCGGCAACCAGCACATGACTGACGTCGGGCGAGGCCAGGCGCGCCAGCAGGGGTGCTCCGTCCTCTGAAAGGCCCAGCACGGCGGTGAAACGCGGCAGGGTGCCCAGTTGTCCGAGCAACTGTGAAAGCTTGACCGGCTGGCGGGATTCGCGTGCGATCTGGATTGCCAGATGCGTCCCACTCTGTGCGATGCGAACATTACTTTTACCCACGGCCAGCGCGATGTCGGCCTGTAAAGCTCGCACCTGGTTCACCTTGGTGCCCGGCGCGGGTCGCAGTAGCATTTCAATGAAGCCCGGCATCACCTTTCCGCCGACGACGGTGGCGGGGGCATGGCGATCCCGGAGCACCGCCTCGATGCGATCTGCTGTGTTAGAGAGTCTCGTATACATACACCTGACTGATGACTGCAACCTGAATTACTTGGTACACTGTTCCCTGTGACCGACCTGGTCCATCGCCCACGGGGCGATCCGCCACAGAGTGTTGGTCCTACGCACTCGGAACCGAACTGCGGACGTATGCGAACATCTGTTCTGTATGTGCATGAATATAGAACAAAAGTTCTATTTGTCAAGAGGGTAACGCACTTGTGTCAGATTAAATTTTCCGCGTTCTCCTATATGTACCCGAACGCCGCCCAGCTGGCGCTGGACCGTGTAAGCCTGCAGGTAAACGCAGGCTCATTTGTGCTGGTTATTGGCGAATCGGGCTCCGGCAAGTCCACGCTGCTGCGTTGCCTGAACGGCCTGGCCCCGCACTTTTCGGGGGGGACCGTCGCAGGAGAAGTGCGTGTGGCCGGATTGAACCCGGTGCGTGAGGGACCCTCCCGCATGGCACAGCATGTGGGGATGGTGTTCCAGGACCCCGAAGCGCAGTTCGTATTAGGACGCGTGGAAGATGAGGTAGCCTTCGCACTGGAGAATGCCGCCGTCCCGCGAACGGAGATTGTGGCGCGCGTAGACGAGGTGCTCCAGCAGATGGAGATCGAGCCGCTGCGCCATCGATCCATTGATTCGCTATCGGGCGGTGAACAGCAGCGTGTGGCGATCGCCGCAGCGTTGGTATTACGACCGCAGATCCTGGCACTGGACGAGCCCACCTCGCAACTGGACCCGGAGTCGTCGGACGACGTACTCGACGCTCTGGCGCGTCTGAATCGCGATGCCGGGCTCACCGTGATCCTGGCTGAGCACCGCATCGAGCGCGTGCTGTCCTGGGTGCACCATGTCATCCTGGTGGAGGGCGGACACGTCACATCGGGCGAACCACGCGACGTGCTGGCGCACACGGATCTGG
>JAJYKL010000149.1 GCA_021788625.1 Chloroflexota bacterium | reverse complement strand
CGGAGATACGGCAGGTGGCGGTTTGCATGAGACAGCTACCCTTACAGTGAAGCCGCCTGTCATTGCCAGTCGCCAGACCACCGCTCCGCCTGCTGTGGTGCCTCATGGTATATCCATGAAGGTCACGCCCACTGCGGCAACCACCACTCCTATGGTTACTATGCCGGCGGGCACAGCGATCACCGCCGCTATGGCATCCACTGCTGCGCTGGTTGACAGAACACCGGCGCCGGTCCTGACGCCACCCCTGTCAGGAACGCCGGAGTCAATCACCGACTCGGTGACTCTGACAGATGTGCTGGGTGCAAACTACCACATCACCGCTATTGGCGATTCGGTGATGAAAGGTGCAGCCAGCGCACTGGAGCAGGCGATGGGGAGTATTGATGTCGACGCTGTTGTGGCACGTCAAGCGGGCGCGACAATCACTTTGCTTAGGCAGCGCCGTGATGCCGGCACATTGGGCAACGTGGTCATTGTGCACATCGGGAATAATGGCTTTATTACGCCCAAGCAATATGACGAGATCATGTCGATTCTATCCAGTGTTCCTCGCGTCATCATTGTGAATGTGCATGTGCCACGCCGCTGGGAGGGGCCCAACAATACCCTGATGGCCAATGAAGTGTTGCACTCGAAGAACGCGCTTCTCGTGGACTGGTATGCTGCCACAGTCAACCATCCTGAATACTTTGCAGGTGATGGTTTACATATGCAGCCCAAAGCGCGCATGATTTACGTCAACTTGATCATGGCACAGATCAAGGCACCCTACCTGGCTCAGATTGCTCAGCAGTTGCCGCCGGCGCTACAGGCTCATTGAATGATGGATGAATGGCGAAGCGCTATCCGCGCCTTGCTAGTTCAGATGATCCAGCATGGCTTGAGCCTCATCGCGAACGGCTGTGCAAAACTCCGGTGGTTCCAGTGGAATAGCGTTGGCTCCCCAGCTGAGTAACCACGGCAGGAATTCATTCAATGCGGGTCCGCGATAGGTCATGATCATGTCGTCGCTGCCAGGTACGGGCACCTCGCATTCAAAACTATAGTGTTGGCGCTCGTGCACCCAGCGCACGATGCTGCCTGTCATCCGCACGCGAATTGGCGCCGGCGGTGTTAGCAAAGAGGAGGGAGTTGGCTGCTCGATCTGCAGCGGTTTGAGCTCGAAGTGTTCATCCGTCAGGTTAATGGCTTCCATGCGGTTTATCCGGAAACTGCGGAAGTCCCCTCGCAAGCGGCAGAATCCATGCACATACCACTGGCCATTTATGTAGTACATTCGATCAGGCTCAAAAGAGCGATCGGTGGTCTCGTCCTGGCTGAAGCTGTGGTATCGCAGGTGCACCACACGCCGTTCACGAATGGCCTGCTGGAATATAGACAGGTTCGTCTCGTACAGGTCGAAACGTGCACCGGATGGATAGAAGCGTATGATATCGGCCAGGCGCTCCACCTCCGCACGCGTAACCTCGGGTAACACCACTGCGATCTTCGACAGAGCGCGCTCGGCATCTGTTGCAACTTTGCCAGTGGTGAATCCGATCATCATCCTGGCGCCCAGGAACATGGCCATTGCTTCGGCCGGTGTGAAGAGCAAGGGTGGGAGGAAGTACCCCTGCATCAACATATAACCTTCACCTGGCGTGCCGAGCACGGGCACCCCCGTCTCACAAAGTGCTTCCATGTCACGGTAGATCGTGCGCTCACTCACTTCGAAAGCCTGAGCCAGGTCTTGTGCACGCACGTGGCGCTTATGCTGCAGCATAAGCAGGATGGCGAACAGTCGATCGACACGGTTCATGTAATGAATACCTGCAGAGAAACGCGTTTATAAGTAGTGCCTTAGCGGGCTTCGTCGACGTCGCGTTGCCAGTTGAAGCTCCGCACACGTTCATGCAACCGCCGCAGGAGTGGGGAGGGAACAGCGCCGGTATATTCCAGGCGCCCGCTGGATTCCTCCTTGCCCGATTCATAGGCCCATGCGAAAACAGGCTCGTGCGTGATGAGCTCACCTTCCACACCACCCGTCACATAGTTGATCTCGCGAACCCGGCGCACCTCACGGCCATCGGGCAGGCGGAAAATCGCCAGGCTGACAATGAGCTGCACCGCCTGTGCAATCTCCCGGCGGATGGCCAGCAGTGGAACGTTTCCCATCCCACCTTTAAGGTATAGCGTCTCAATGCGTTGCAGGGTGCGATAGGCGTCGTCGGCATGAACGGTGAACATGCAGCCTTCGTGTCCGGTGTTCATGGCTTCCAGAATGGAGATCATCTCAGGACCGCGTGCCTCGCCTAATAGAATACGCTTCGGGCGCATGCGCATGCAATGGCGTACGTTATCGGCCATGGTGACAGCCTCCACACCTTCGGCTTTCTCGCGAACAATCAACGCCACCCAGTTTGGAAGGTGCTGGAGCTGCAGCTCGGGGGTATCCTCCACTGTGACCACGCGGTCTTCCGGATCGATCTCACTGGTCAATACCTGCAAAAACGTGGTCTTGCCAGTGCCCGTGCCGCCTGAGACGCAGATATTGAGTTTCGCCCTCACCGCGGCATAGAGAAAGCTGGCAGCGGGAGGTGTAATGGTGCCGAGCTTGACCATATCACCCAGCGTGCGGGCAACGCTGCGGAAGCGGCGGATGGTGATCGCGATGCCACCGAATCCCAGGTTGGAAACCAGCGGGTCCATAATGACGTGCACACGGCTGCCATCACGCAGACGGTGATCGCGCCAGGGAGTCTTCACCGTCACACCGCGCCCACCGGAGCCGTAGTCCAGCTTGTTATTAATGAACATGCGCAGGGCATACTCGCTGCGGAAGGTGCTCTTCACCTTGATAGCCTGTTGCCCGGCGTGCTGTACATAGATGGTGTTGTGACCATTGATGTAGATCTCTTCCACCATGGGATCTTCCATGTAAGGTGAGATGGGACCCCAGCCGAGGACGTCCTCGGTGATGCGTTTGGCGATCCGCTCCACTTCTGAAGCGACTTCCGACTCCGACCCTTCCACCAGCAGGGGCAGTCCGCGCGAAGGGGCACTGATATTGAAGGTTTGCACCTGCCTGCGCGCCACTTCCGTCACGATGGCGTAGTCCTCGTCAGTGGGATTGTCGTAAGCAGCTGGTGTGAGGCGATGTCCGGTCTTCAGGTCATCTTTCACCGCCTCGAGTACTACGTCATAGGGGTCCGTCTCGGCCGCTTCAGCAGCCTGGCTTGCACGGCTGGCGGCGACAAATGAGGGCGTACTGACGCCTGTGCTCGATGGCGGACTGGCATTACTCCAGGCTGGAATTGCAGCCTTGTCGCCATCAGACTTTGCGGGTTTATCTGGTTTGCGAAACACTTTACTTCCTCCCCAATCACACCTGTTTGACAAACAGGCGCTTGATGGAAAAACCAGTCACCTTGCCGCCCTTAGGCTTGAAGACAGCCTGCAATTGCGGCAAGTACATGGCACCCAACGCGCGAATCGACGTGCCTAGCGGGCCAGAATCGGTGAGCACATAGGGAGTATGGGTATTGATGGATTGCGTCGCCACAATCGGGTCAAACGGAATGGTGGCCACCAGCGGCAGATTCAGCAGATGCACCATCTCCTTCTCTGATAAGCCGAAGTTGGGGTCGTACCCGGTGGTGAGCAGGCGGAACTTATTCAAATCCCCAAAATAGCGCTCCAGGCTCTTGAGCGCATAACGCGTGTCCAGAACGGCTGTCATGATGGGTGGCACAATGACCAGTACATCATCAGCTTCGCGAATAGCGGCCTCGTGCAGAGGAGCTGAAAAGTCCTGGCCCATGTCGATCACCGTAAAGGAGTAGGTGCGGCGTACCTGTTGGATGATGGCGCGACCAATATCCAATATCATTTGCCGGTTGTGAAACTCTTCTGCGCCAGAATCTGTGGGGCGTAACAGGCCGGGCAAAAAGTCCAGCTGCGATTCGGGCACGGCGGGTGAATCCACCAGGTAGTTGCGGATGTAGGATAGGGTGACGGCTGATGCACCAGTCGCCGCGTAGCGCACTCCAACGTTCACGATCAGGTCATACAGCCCGCGTTCGATGATGCGCAGGTTGCGCTCCAGAGCCACTTTGTACTCATCCGCCATGATGTAACCGAGCATGGTGTGGCAGTCACCTTTGGTCTGGTCGAAGTCCAGTAGCATGGTGGACTGGTTACCCATCGTCAGGTGTGAAAGCACCACGCTCAGGTTCACGGCCGTGGTGGTGCGGTGCGACCCGCCACCTTTTGGCACGTAGACGGCAATGACTTTGCTTTGCCATGCCTGCGAACGTGACTCGGGCACGATATCCTTCATGGCCAGCGAAATCTCGCCCTGCGCTCGGCGCTTGCGTTCGCGGTCCACTACTTCGTGCACCTGGTTGACGAATTTGGCCACCTGGACGCCATCGAGTGGCAGGGTGATGTAGCCGGCAGCACCGTTGGCGACCATCTGCCGGCCATCGTCGCTGCGGCCTTCAACCCAACCGATGACAGGGATGGGTTTGGTGCGATAAAACAGTAAATCCTGCAGGATGGCAGTGCGATAGCCAATGCATTCTGGCGAAATGAGTACGACGTCGGCTTCCAGTCGCACGGCATTATCGAATACCCTCTGTGCGTCCTGGTCGTAACTGACGACCTTGATATCCGTTCCATTCAGCGCATCGCGCAATTGCTCCACGTCATAGGAGTTGCGATAGCCGATTGACAGGCTATACAGGTTGCCCGGTGATGCGGCTGGTGTAGGGGTCGCATTCGCTGTATTGGGGGCGACAGGCTCAGGCTGCTGTGGCGTATCCTCTGGCATAGCTGGGATCCCCCTTATTTACCAGTGGGTAGCGGCTCCGACGGGCTGACGGAGTTAAATGGTTGTACTCCATTCGGATTGTTCCCGCGCTGAGCGTAGAACCAGCGCACAAAGTCAGCCCATAGGACACCATCTGTCGGCAGGCTCTGCTGGCTGCCATTGGCCGCACGTATAGCGTAATTGTGCTTGCCGTTATTGAGGACGAAGCTCATCACCTCAAGTTGGTCGCGGTCCACCTCCACATAGATCCGCTTCACATCATAGGCTGTCACGGGCACTGGGGTAGGTTGCCCTTCACCCGATACGGATTGGCTCGACGCACTCGAAGGCATATTGCGCTCAACCCGCAGCACCTTCAGATTCTGCATTACCAACTTGGTCATCGGCATCGGCGAAGTCAGGGTAACCTCATTTTGAGCCTGCACACCGGACGTGCTTCCTGTGCCGGTGCGATTCTGTTGCTCATTCTGAGATAACACTGCCAGAGCATCTTTTCCGTTGGCATCGCCAATGCTCAGTATGATGTCCACCCGGTCGCCTGGCTGGATAAAGTTGCCAACCTCATTGGGGCTGGTGGGGATGGCGATGTAGTATTGATTGGTCTGAGTGAGCAATAGCGACAGGCGTGTCTCGACCTGGCTGGCGATGTTCGGGTCTATCTGTGACCGGGCGATGGGGAACCCGGCGCGAATATCGCTATTCGTCACCTTGCCATCGGCAGTATTCCAGTTATTCACCGTCACCCATTTTGCCAGCGTGGCTGGATCGGCGTTCGAGAATTGTGCCACGCGGAAAAGGCCGGCCCTCAGCACCGTCCCGGCTGGTATGTCGTTGACCGCAACGGGCACTTCAGCCACAATCGGACGGGTTACCTGCAGGAATAAAAAGATACCAACTCCGAATACGATGGCAAGCAAAGCACCGAGTACGAGAAACGCTTTACGCATATCCTTAACCTCTCTTGCTCCATGACCTCAGTCATGCGCGCTGTTGGCTCATGGAGATAGCTTGAATGAACTTAATTGCGGCTGGTTCGCCCATCTTTACCTATTTCGCCTGTCAGGTAGACACGCTCGTCCGCCAGTTGCTGGCTGTTGTTGCGTATGGCCTCCAGATCAAATGTGTTCAGTGCGTCGGCCAGATTGCTTAGTGTGATCTGCAGGGTGGAGCTTGGAGCGATTGAATGGGCCAGTTGCGCCAAGCCACTCACCTGGCTGGCCTCCTCTTTCGCTGCCTTGACCCGGCCGGCATGGGTATCGACGAATGCCACGCTGGCGGTGTGGTCCCCTGCGTCATTAGCCAGCGTCAGCAGTAACGTCGCGGTAATGACTTCATTCGGCGTAAGCTTCTTGGCGCTTACACCACGGTTGATGCGCGGAAAAGGACCGGGGGTTGGATCGATGAGCGGGACCGGCTGGGGAGACTGGTTATCCAGGAAGGTTTGCGCTTCACCGTTGAACAATAGAAAATAGGGCGGAGTGGCCGTGAGCGCCGTGGCGAATAGCAGCCAGGCTCCGGCTGCAGCCACTTTCCTGCCTTTCAGGCCTTTTATGCGCGCGAAGATCACATTCGCCGCATCGCCCAATGCAATGGCCAGCAGGCCATTGGCTGGAGCCGCCAGGGCGATCCAGACCGTAGCAATATGGTCGCCCAATTGCATGGAGCCTTTCGAGACCAGTGCGTGCAGTACGATGACCACGAGCACCCAGACTACCCCAAAAAAGAGGTAGAAGGGTGGGACAGGTGCAAGGAACAGTGTGAGGACGGCCAAGCCCGCTCCGAGCAATGTGATGGGCAACGGCAGGTGAAAGCGCTGCATATCGCTCGCGCCGGCTGCTGCTAACAGCGCGGCCTGGAAGATGGTGAGCAGCCGAACCTGCCATGCGACCTGCCAGATGGATGCACCGGCGATGCATACGATCAGGGCAATACCGCCCAGGCTGATGCCGATCCGTTGTCGCAGGATCCAGTCGTTGTTTTGGTTACCGGCCGGCGGCTGCCATTGTGTAACCCTGGCGTACCAGGCCGATAACATCAACAGCACCGCGTAAAAACTCATACCGATCACGGCCAGCAGGAGCGTGCCCAGCGCGTCGCCAGCAGAGCCAAGTGAATACAGGGTATTCATGGTCATGATCGTCCTCCCCGGTGTGACTTGAAGAGACGTGTGAGCCAGCCGCGTGGACGGCGCATAGCTTGCATGCCGGCTGTGCGGGCTCCTGGCTTACGCACGACGACATACCAGTGGGCACTTGACGGTGGGAAGGCGCTATCTCGGCCATGCTCGACCATGGCATAGTGCCACAACATGCCTGCGTCGACATGGCGCGTTTTCGATATGGCGGATACGTCGACGACCTGATCCTGCCGGCGAATGAGCTTCATTTGGCGCAACATTCGTGGGTCCGTCGTATAGATCACTTCCCGCCCGTCACTGGTGATGATGGTGAAGCGCGGGCAGGGGACAGCCGTGGAATCCAGGATGCCTGCCGTACGGTCGACGGCAATGGTTTGATGCAGGGCGTCGGCGGTGACCTGTGCCGCCACATCCTGCCAGCCCTGGGTTGCCTGCTCCTTTAGATTCGTCTCGAATCCTGGTCGGGAGTGTGTCACCAGGTCTTGCTGATCGCTGGTCTGCTGGAATGCTTTGCGGAGACCTCGAAGAGCAAACACGAGTAGCAGTTGAGAAATGACGACGAGTGCTCCCAGCCCTGCCAGAGCGTAAACGAAGATCATCAGATTGGCAGAGAGCGACACCGGTTGAGGGCTGTTCGGCGTCACGTCGACAGTCGGCTCTGGTGTGGGAGGTATGGAGGTTGCGGTGGACGGAACAACAAGAGGCGCCACGCCCTTAATGTCCAGTGGTACCTGCGCGATATCCTGATATTTCTCGCCACTGGCCGGGTTGTAGTTAAGCTGAGCCTGTGCAACCTGTAGTCCCTGGGTGGCAGCGGTGATTGTTCCGCTATAGAGACCTCCGCTTACCGGGTGTAATAGCTGCATGTCCGATACCTGTCCGGCTGGATCGAGCAGGCGCACCACGGCCTCAAGCTGGTTTCCC
>JAJYKL010000148.1 GCA_021788625.1 Chloroflexota bacterium | reverse complement strand
AGATCGGGATAAGAGAGCTGAAAACGAATAATTCCAGGCTGATGCAAACCGTGAAAAGCGAAAGGCTCGCTATACCATCACCCACCGAGGAAAGCCGGTCACCGTATAGAAAGACACTGGTTTCAGGTCGGGTTATGGAACCAGCCTCAGCGGGCCGGCGTACCGGCCCGCGTCAAAATAAACTAGATGCCTGTTATGCAGCAGGGCTGGTACGCCCGGTGATCTTCGTCACCGTCGACGCGCCCCAGGCTACGTTCGGGTCCACCTCCATATGCACGTCGCCGTCCTGGAAATGGAAGCGGAAGATCGGGCAGTACTCGCCTTCAGTGAAGCATGTCCACACCTCGTAAGTGTCCTCCGTCGTCCATGCGCCACTCACGGTTATGGACTCTTCACCACGGTCGCGCACGTCGGTCGTCCCCTTCAGCCAGGTGGCGTAACCAACCTGCATCGGATGCTCACCTTTTGCGTCGCGCAATGTCAAAATGGTGCGCTCCTGGTCGGCCTTGATGGTGACCGATTCCATCTTGAATTCGTTCGGCTCGAGCTGGTACGTTTTACCCCACCACTCCGCCATCTTCGGAGACGAAGGCTGACCCTCCGGCAGCGGCAGCGACAGCACCGCCAGCTTGTCGTTCAGCTTCCTCAAGCTCTGCGGGTCGTTTGGCAATGGCTCCGGTCTCATGGCAGGCAACAGGTGCTCCCAGACCATATCCAACACGTGCTGCAAATCGCGCACGCCGCTATTGATAGCCAGCACCGCATCCTGCTCTGGCATCACGATACAGTATTGGCCGAAGGCGCCGTCGCCGCGGTAGCAGTTGTGCCGGCAGCGCCAGAATTGATACCCATACCCCACGGTCCAGTCCGGGTTGGTTTGAGTATTGCTGTTGTCAGAGTGGGCGCTCGTTGCCTCGCTGATCCACGCTTCCGGTAAAATGCGCCGGCCCTCCCACATGCCTTTCTGCAGGTACATCTGGCCGAGGCGAGCAATGTCTTCCGTCTTGATATGCAACCCAGATCCGCCAATGTTTATTCCCCGTGGATCCGTTTCCCAGGTTGGGTTCTCGATCCCCAGTGGGTTGAACAGGCGCGGTTTCAGGTAGTCCAGCAGCGATTGCCCGGTTAACTTGCTGATAATGGCGGAAAGCATATAGGTGGCTGCCGTGTTATAGACGAACCACGTGCCTGGCTGGTATTCGATTGGTAGAGAGAGAAATGCGCGGGGCCAGTTATCATCCTTTCCCCGAAACACATGTCCCGTCGTGTCTTCTTTATGACCGGTGTTCATGGACAGCAGATGCTTCACTCGCATGGCTTTCAGGTTTTCACTGGGGTTGGGCGGCGCATCAGCGGTGAAGAACTTCAGGACTGGGTCTTCCACACTGAGACGCCCTTCAGCCACCGCCAGACCAATGCCGGTTGAGGTGAAGCTCTTGCTCAGCGAGAAGAGCGAGTGTGCAAGCTGCGGCCCATATGGCGCCCACCACCCCTCGGCTACCACATGAGCATGCCGCAGGAGCATGAAACCCTGCACGGCATCCAGCGGGTGCTTGTGTTGCTCCAACGCCTGTACAAAGCTCAGGACCGCTGAGGATGCGATACCTTGCTCTTCTGGTTGACTATGCTTGAGTTGTGTTCCATTTACGCCTGTCATGATATCGATCTACTCCTTAGTAAATAGAATGGCCCCGTTCCCGTTTGACGGCGGCAAGGTACGAAACCACAGAGCTACAATCGTGCTCCGACTGGTGCCAGGTTAAACCACGCTGAGATGAGACTGTGCGAAATGGTGTAACCCGGAGGAAGCCCTACCGTATGAGAATCCAGCGCGGCACGCAACTCCTGACGTGTGAACCAGTGTGCGTCAGCCAGCTCGCCGTCATTCAGTTGGATCACGTCAGTTTCGGCCTCGGCATGGAAGCCCAGCATCAACGAGGCAGGAAACGGAAACGACTGTGAGCCATAGTAGCGTGCCTCTCGCAAGTGGATGCCGGCTTCCTCATAGACCTCCCGCGCCACAGCTTGTTCGACGCTCTCGCCAGGTTCCATGAACCCTGCCAGCGTGGAGAAGCGTTCAGCCGGCCATGCATGTTGCCGGCCCAGCAGGCAGCGCTCGCCTGAGATCACCAGTACGATGATGGCCGGATCGGAACGCGGGAAGTGGTCCACGCCACAGGAGGGGTTCGTGCAGTGCCGTACATGCCCGCCCAGCGTGGATACGGTGGGGCTACCGCACACGCCACAGTAGCGGGTGCGCTCGTGCCAGTAGGCATAGGCCCTCGCATACGCCAGCAGCGACCAGTCGGCGGATCCCAGCAGATCACCAAAGTTCCGCATGTTCATCCACTGCCCCTGTGCCTTCAGTGGGTCCACCTCCGCTGAAGGCAGGACGATGGAGAAGACCGCCCCGCCATCACGCGTTCCGAGGAAAGTGATCGATTCGGCCTCCGGGAGCAGGGGTGCCACCTCACTTGCACTCAGCGTGACCGCGTGAGTCGGATCACCATGGACAAGGTTTTGCAGCTTCCAAACGGGCAGAAACTCGGTCGTGTCTTCGGTCAGCCGCGCGGCCAGCCAGGTCTCGTCGGTGCGGCGGTCGTGATCCCGCGTCAGTGGCGTGTACAACTGAAACGGCGCCTGGGAACTCGCACTGATATCGGCAGGTGAGAATCTCATAACTGATAAGAATAACTGCACTCAGCTCGATGCTACCGTACGATAATAGTCAACAGAGGATCTGCGCCAGGGCACCCGGTGATTGCTCGTGGAGTTGACCCCCTGACCTGCTTTTCGGTATCACTCTTTATATATCATTCGCCGCCAATATGCGCCCGTACCATCTGCGTCCAGGTGCGCAGGCGCTCACGATCGCCGATGCGATACACGTCGCGATAGATGAACTCGAGGTTGCAATCACGCGCGGCCGCAAGCGTCTCTTCCATATCGGCGCGCAATACGTCCCAGTCCGGAGCAGGACCGCTGATAGGGGCAGCCTTCGGCTTGCGCGAGTAGACGTAGGCCCGGCCCAGCTTCTGTCCAATTTCGTACTGGTTGCACCATGGCGAGACAGATACCCCACGCACATTCGGGATAGCCTGGCGGATCAGGTCCCAGCGGTCGTGTACGGGCTCGCAACATCCGTAGTACACCAGACCGAAAAGGCGGCACACCTCGGCCATGTAAGGCAGGAAGATTTCGCCGAATACACGTGGCGAGATCATGGTCGTCTCCTGTGACTCCATCCACACCCACAGGTCGCGCAGTCGCACGCGCCCCCGGCCTTCTCCGTCCGGGTGTGGCAGCTCAGTGGTGTAACCGGGACTCCCCGAGCCGACCAACTCCCAGCCCGTGCTATTCAGGCCGAGCAGTCCCTCATGCTCCATCCAGGTGTAGTACGTGATGCGGTCATCGCGCAGATAGGCCATCAGCCTGTGTAGAGCCTCAGGGGCGTCGTAAACCCAGGCCATCAGATTGTCGTTGCCGATCAGCTTGAACAGATCCTGCGTCAGGCCGCTGTGCAGGGCGCCCGTGCCGTGCAGGACGACGGGCAGGATATCGCCGAACGCGTCGCAGAGCTGCTGATAGTGCCGCTTCGTACTCTCACGATTCACGTGCCACGTGCGGGGTGTGAGCCTGTCCACGTCAGCCGGGATCTTGATGGGATGCTCGTATACGTAGGCGACCTGCCCACCCTGCACATCCACCGCATGGCTGATGAGCAGGGGCACGCCGTAGTCGGGCCAGTCGACCTCCCAGTACAGGCGGAAGAAGGGCTCCACGACCACGTCGTCGCCGACCTCCTCGGCGTGGCGCAGGTGCCAGCGCATGCGGCGCTCCACGTCACGCAGGTATGGGTCGGTGCACTGCAGCTCCGACTCGGCGATGTAGTTCTCCAGGAAGTCGGTCTCGAACAGCACCATAGGCCGTTCGGGGTGAAGACCGTTCAGCGCCACCCACAGGCGGCGTCGCTGAGCCATGACGGCCAGGCTGGCCAGTTCCATCCAGCGCGCAGCCAGTCCACGCAAGACCGCCTGGTCGTTTTTGTTCATATTGCCTCCATCGTACATGGTGCCGCTCTTCGCCCTTTCAAGCCGTCTTAGTGGCTGTCCACCCGTACCGGAGTCGCCCACGTCATCACCCCACAACTGGGGCATCTGACCAATTTTCTCCCCATCCAATGCGGCGCCAGCGTGGCCTGCCAGGTCGATAAACCAAAAACGGCAGCGCAGCTCCCACACCGATAGTCGAAATACCGGTTCTTCTGTCGTTGTATCAAGGCGCCAACCAAAAGCCCGGATATTACAACCAGAACAATTGTTAGATCTCTTGTCATAGGTCAAAGATCATAATACCTGCGATGGCTGCACTAGGCCGTCAAGACTGCGTCCATCCGGAACTGCATGATCGTAAACGAGTGCTTTCCAACGACATACGAGTAGGTCCCTCCGTCCCAGGCACTCTGCTCGTCGACCGGCGCGACCTTGCAAGGTTCCTCGGGCGTGTTTTCTGCTGTGAGTTCACCCGTAAGGTGGGTAACAGTCACACGCCCGGCCCGGCCTTGCGAGATGTTCACTTCGACCGGCTGGTTCTCCAGTCCCAGGTTGACCACCTTGAGCACCACTGTACGACCATCCTCACTTCGCGTGGCCGTGACGTCCAGGGTATCGCCCTCTGTACTCCGGCCTTCGCGACGCACATGGACGTCAACGCATAGGGGCTGGAAGTGCCGCGCGATCATTTGTTGTGCATAGTAGGGCGGCATGCCCCACACCTGGCCGGGCGTGAAGAACAACTGGCCCTGGTCCCACCCGTTGTCGTGCTGCCCGTAGGGTTGCAGGCAGTTTGCGGCACAGTCGATCTGCACCAAAGCGCCCATGCGCTCTATGGTGCAGATATGGTGAGCATGACCGAGTGCACGCTGCAAGTCATGGCGTACGCCATTCTCTTCCAGGATGCACAGGCGCACCTGGTTGGATGGGTCGATGTCGTCCAGATAGGAACACAGTTCGGGCAGAAACTTTCCAGTCGCGTCAGCGTCGCGCAAGTCGTCCCCGCCGACGTGGACATCCAGCAGCACATGGTGTCCACGTGCGGCCTGTAGCAGCTTCGCCATGCGCTCTCTATTTTCCGGATAGTCCAGTTCTGCCAGGTGATAAAGCCAGGGCGACATGACCACCGTCAGGTCTGGCGACCTGCTCACCGCCGCATTGAGGAGTGCTGAGAAGTGATCTGGATAGTCTTCGCGGATAAGCATTCGTCCACCCGTCTCGCGTGTGTTTTCTTCGTTGCCGATTTGCAGGAAGCGCAATCCGTAGGGTTTCGCATGTCCGTTTTCCGCCCGGCGCCTGCCCCAGGGTGTGTCCACGGTGCCCTCCAGGTATTCCATCAGGTCTGCCACATCGTCGGGCGTCTCGCTGGGACTGATGACCGGGACGCAAAGGAATCCTGCAGCCTCGCAAAAGTCCACAAAATCGATGAGTCCGAAGCCATTGGAGTTATAGGGATAGAAGGTACCCAGATAAGGAGGGCGATCCTCGCGCGGACCGATCATCTTCTTCCAGCGGTAGCCCGAACCGGGTACGCGCAATTCATGCTCCCAGTCGGTGTTGATCATATAGCCGCCATAGCGCAGCACGCTGAGCCCCTGCGATACCAGCCCCTCGCCAATGTCGCGACGCGCCTGCGTTTCTTTGTAACGCCCCCAGGCACCTGGTTGCAATAGGGCGTAGTCCACCCACACGGCGCCAGGCTGGATCAGCTTGATTGCGAATCGACCATGCACATCTGTAATGCTCGGCGAAAGGATAAAGGACAAGCGATGCCACTGTTCATCGCCAGGCAACGCCAGTATTTGTTCTGTATAGACTTGTGTGCCATCAGCGCTCTCCAATGCCACGTGCACTGATAATGCTTCTTCGGCCCAGGCAATAATGAAACCTTCATAGGGCTGGTTGGCCAGCAGGTTCAGTCCCCAGCGATTCAAACCCTGGTTCTCGATGCCCACTTCTCCTTCGCCAGAACAAAACTCGATCATCTGGCTACGCCAGCCCCGGCGGGCACGCGCCACTGTGGCCTGGAAATTGCCCTCAGCGCTGCCGCGCCGGAAAGGCAGCCAGGATCGTTCTTCGGGTTGGCCAGTCAGATGGAACCGCTCAGCGCGGCTGCTTACCGTTCCGGTGAGTCCCATATAAGATGGTGATATTCGGGCATCCAGTTGCAATGGTTCTTCCTCGAAGCTCTCACCGAAAAGCATCTGGCTATAAATGCCTCCGTATACCTCATGGTTTACGTCTTCCATACACGCGCCTGTCAGGTAAGAGCTAATACGCCCGGCGATATGACCGGCATTTACCTCAATCAGCACAGTCGATGTCATATGTGGTCCTTAGTAGCGTAAGTCACGAATTGAAGCGGGCATTCCTTGCGATGAGGCAAATTGCCCAAAGTGGGTGAATTTGTATCACCATCCACTTTGTCCTGTGCATGCCTTAGTTCGTTCAAGGATTGAAATCGCCGGCGTCATGGTCATCCCGGTTGAGGAGATGATACTTCAGAAAACCACATGGCTACATAGGGGGGTGATGCACACGCTCCGCATCGCGCCTGTCGCCACGTACCCGCCGCCTGTTTGGACCGCATTTGTGCGGAAAGCTTGATGCGTATGCAACCGGGTGAGTTACGCCGTTCATGCTCGTTCGCGCACCGGCCACAATCTTTTCGGGTCCCGTACCGCGTAAGACGCGCGTTCTTGTTTTTTGCATTCGGTGTCGCATGCCTGTGCCGGTGACGGAACCCAGCGGGGAGGTGGTAACGACCACGTACAATGCGGCGGGGCAGCCGTACAGCCTAAGCGGGACGAACATCTAGCTGGTGAGCGCCACCTACAGCGTGCTGGGGCAGGTGACCGGCCTGGGGTTTGGCAACGCCTTGGTGGCCAACTACTTTACCGCAGCGACAACTTCCGGCTACAGCGTATCCAGGTGGGCTCATCTGTCCTAGGTCGGCAGTACGGCTACGGCGCGGTGGGCAACGTTATTTCCACCACAGACGCGCTCAACGGGGAAAGCCTGAGCTACACCTACGACCCGCTGGATCGGCTCACCGGCGTGAGTGGCGCGCTCAGTGAGGCGTACACGTATGATCCCATTGGCACTATGACCCGCCAGGTGGAGGGCAGCGTCACGTATACGCAGACCTGGGACCTCGACAACCGCCTGGTGAGCGTCACCACGGATGGCTGGACGACGCAATACTTGTATGATTCCGACGGGGTGCTGGTGCGGAAGGTAGAGCCACGCGGCCAGACGCTCTATGGCAACGCCGACTACGAGTTGTTCACGGCCACGCTCATCACGGTGACGATTCCGAGCACGTTCACACACAAGTTGTACATGCCCATTGCCTTCGGCGCATCCACTGGTGCCTGCCAGGGCACCTGCACCTACTACCAGTTCAATGGGCAGCAAGTCGCGGTGCGCACCGGCGGGACGGTCTATAGGCTGCATAGCGATCACCTGGGGAGTGCCAGCGCGACCACGGACGGGAGCGGCATGAAGGTGAGCGAACTGCGCTACTAGCCCTATGGTGGAACACGCTACAGTTCGGGCAATACACCAACGGACAAGTGCTTCACTTCCCAGGAGCAATAGGCGGGCATTAGCTTGTACTCGTTCGGTGCCCGCTTCTATGACCCGCAGATCGGGCGGTTCATTAGCGCGGATAGCATCGTGCTGCAGCCAGGTGACCCGCAGAACCTGAACCGCTACAGCTACGCCAATAATCGACCTCTGAACCTCGTCGATCCCACCGGTCACACAGCTCAAACCTTTACCGCACCACCTTGCGCCATCTGTGATCGCGAGTGGGTGGATATCTCAAGCTGGTCGGATGTCGCCAAGAGGCTGGCAGTGGCAGGTTGCTTCCTTATCGGCTGC
>JAJYKL010000147.1 GCA_021788625.1 Chloroflexota bacterium | reverse complement strand
AACGAGCGACCCCTGCTGGCTGACATGCGTACCGACTATGGCCCGTAATGACTTCTGCAGCAGGTGAGTCGCAGAATGGTTGCGCATGATATCGTGACGCCTGGCCACATCAACCTGAGCCAGGCAGGCATCGCCGACTGTCGGCTGACCGTATTCGATCGAGCACGCATGCACTATGAGCCCTGGTGCAGGCCGGTACATATCGTGCACAATCATTCGCCACACTGGTTGTCCAGCACGCTGCTCCTGAGCAATAATGGTACCGGTGTCGCTCACCTGACCTCCGCTCTCAACATAGAAGGGAGTTTGGGGTAGCACGATCTCGATCCGCTCACCGGGCACGGCATACTCTGTCATCTCGCCGTCACGTAATACGGCAACAATTCGCGATGGCATTGTAAGTGATCCATAGGGGTCATGGTTCACACCTGAGGCTGGCAAGCTTTGCGCTGTTTTAAGCGTATCCAGTACCTCGCCGTAGGAACGACGCAGGTCGTAGTCTGCATTGAACCGGCCACCACCACGGTTACGACCACGTGCTTCCTCACGAGCTACCAAATAACCCTCTTCGTCGATTCCAACACCACGTTCTTTAGCTTCATCGCGTGTGATCTCGAAGGGCAAACCGTAGGTATCGTAGAGTTTAAACGCCAAATCGCCTGGGATTATGAACGAAGGTGAGGAGCCAGCGGCTCGCTGTCCATCGACAATAACTTCGTCCAGACGTTGCAGTCCGAGATCCAGTGTGCGAGCGAAGCGCTCTTCTTCTTGCTGAATCGTATTTAGTATGTGGATACGACGTTCGGTTAACTCGGTATAGTGTGCACCCATCTTGTCAATAACCGAGTCAGCAACGTGAGATAGGAACGGTTCGTTCAAACCGAGTTTGCGTCCAAAGCGGGCTGCACGACGCAGGATCATGCGTAATACATAGTTACGCCCCTCGTTCCCAGGTAGCACTCCATCAGCAATGAGGAATGTAGCCGCGCGGGAATGATCGGCAATCACGCGATACGCCACGTAATCAGTCAAGCGCTGATCCAGGTTATGACCAGCCAAAGACTGGATGCGGTCGAATATAGGCACGAAAAGGTCCGTCTCGTAATTCGATGGCACACCCTGTAGGATTCGACACACACGTTCGAAACCCATACCTGTATCGATGCTACGTCGCGGCAACGACGTTAAGTGACCAGAGTTGTCGCGATCGTACTGCATGAAAACCAGATTCCATAGCTCCACGATGGTCTCGTCCTGATCAGCATTGACATGATCCGCAGTATTGTCATTCTTGCGATTACCGGCAAAGCAGTGAATCTCCGAATTGGGGCCGCACGGACCTGTTTCGCCCATCTGCCAGAAGTTTTCTTTGGCACCAAACCTAATAATGCGCGCTGGCGCTACACCTAGTTTCTTCCAGAGTGTCTCAGCCTCATCATCATCTTGATAGACTGTGAACCACAAGCGATCCATCTCAATTCCATACACCTGTGTGACCAGCTCGAGAGCATAGTGCATGGCATCTGCTTTAAAATAATCGCCAAAAGAGAAATTGCCAAGCATTTCGAAAAAGGTATGATGCCTTTGGCTTGGTCCCACCTGTTCAAGGTCATTATGTTTACCACTTACACGCATGACCTTTTGTGCTGTCGTAGCGCGCGTATAGTCTCGTTTTTCCAGGCCAAGAAACAGGTTTTTGAACTGATTCATCCCGGCATTGGTGAAAAGGATGGTCTTGTCCCCGTACGGAATAAGAGACGATGAAGGGACGACCTGGTGACCGTTACGAGCAAAGTAGTCGATAAAAGCACTGCGGATTTGGTTACTCTGCATAGGACCGAGATTATAGTGCAAAGCGATTGACGTATGCACATGCCTCCGCTATAATACCGGCACAAAATTCCGGGATTTCAGGTTTCTACCCATTGGGTAGAGGAGGATTTGGGTATACCGCCGATAAGACCTCAATATGCACCGCAGTTTCGTATCAACGAACAGATTCGTGTACCGCACGTTCGTTTGATCGCTGCAGATGGCAGTAATAAAGGAATCGTCGAAACTCGTGATGCGTTACACCAGGCTCGCGTCCAGCATCTCGATTTAATCGAAGTAGCGCCAAATGCGGATCCTCCCGTTTGCCGGATTTTCGATTTCGGCAAGTTTGTTTACGAGCGGGAGAAAAAAGAGCGCGAGGCGAGGAAAGGCCAGAAGGTGATCGAGATCAAGGGTGTCCGACTACGTCCTAAGACTACGGAACACCATCTGTCATTTAAGATCCGCAGCGCCAGGCGTTTTCTGCAACAGGGAAACAAGGTTAAGGTCAGCATCCGGTTTAAAGGACGAGAAGACCAGATTCCTCATGTCGCTCATCGTATGATGGATAAAGTTGCACAAGAATGTGCGGATATTGCGACAGTGGAGTTCCCTGCCAGTATGGAAGGGAAAACTATGCTTATGGTAGTGGCGCCAACTGCGGCAACCATAGCGGCATCGACTTTGAAATCAACGCAAAGCCGCATCCAGGCTGAGATAGAGGCTGATAAGGCGCAAGGGTTCGTTGACGACGAGGAAGAGGACGAAGAGGAGGATGAAGAGGAAACAAAGGCTGCGCAGGCTGAACCTGAATCATCCGACGTCGACGACGACAATGCAGATGGCACTGCAGTCATAAAAGACAAGGGAGCTCGCAAAGCTCACAATCGCGAGAAACGTGCGAAAGAGCGCAGCATGGAGCAATTTAATTTGCCTTAGTGTTCAATAGCCTTGGCGCTTGTAGCCCTAAACAGGATTTGAACGACTAGCTAGTGAACAAATACGGGGGCAGGTGATGATTCACCTGCCCCTCAGTGTGAACGTAGAGGGATGGAATGCCAAAGATTAAAACGCATAAATCAACATCAAAGCGCTTCCGCTTGACTGGCAGCGGCAAGCTCACACGTACACGCCTGGGTAAAAGTCACTTACGGCGCAAGAAGAGCAAGCGAGCCTTGACTGAGTTGTCCGAAATGCACGTGGTGGAAGCTAAAGGCCAGATCAAGCGTGTTAAAAAACTGGCACCGTACCTGCACGAGAAATAAAGGAGCGATATGGCAAGAGTAAAAGGTGGATTCAAGGCTCGGCGCCGTCACAATCGTATCCTGGCAATTACAAAGGGCCAATTTGGTGCACGTAATCACTCGATCCGGCGCGCCAGCGAAGCTCGTCTACACGCATTATGGTATGCCTATCGTGATCGCCGCTATCACAGGCGCGAACTGCGGCGATTGTGGATCATACGAATCAATGCTGCTGCGCGACTCAGCGGAACTACGTATAGCACGTTGGCATATCGGATGAAGCTGGCCAATATCAAGTTGGATCGAAAAGTGCTGGCTGACCTGGCAGTGCGCGATGCTGTGGCCTTCCAGGCAGTGGTGCATTCTGCCATGGCATAAGCTCTGAATACACTTATCACTAGATTTTCAGGAGAAGCCCACCCGTATGGAGGTGGGCTTCTTTGCGGATACACACCTGACTATGGGGTTGTCACTACAACGTGGCAGGTTCAATCGCAAGAGTCTAGCTGCGCAGAATAGGTTCCTGATGCTTAAAATTGGGTGTTGTCACCCATTGAGCACATAATCCACCAAATCCGTCAGCTTACATGTGGCCAGGCCAATGACGTGATCCGCACCGCCATAATATATGTAGATCGTGTCGCCAACCAGAATATTGGCGTTACTGAACACAACGTTGGGTACGTCACCTTTCACCTCCCACAGTTCCTCAGGCCAGAAAATCGGATGAATGGGACGACGAATCACTATGGTGGGATCGTTGCGATCGAGCAACATTACTCCAAGTCGATATACGCCGTGCCTATCATAAGCATGGTAGAAACATAGCCAACCACGCTCTGTTTCGATTGGTATGCCATTGCCGCCAACGCTGAGCTCGTCCCATCCGTTGTTTTCGCGGGGGCCGAAAAGACGCGCCATATCCGATTCACGCCAGGTGAGAAGGTCATCGCTATAGGCGATCCAGACATAGGGGCGCCGGCGATGTAGTGCCAGGTAACGTCCATTGAATCGGCGTGGGAAGAGCATATGATCTTTATTGTCCTCGCCTCGTACAATCGGTGCGATCCGCTCCCAGGTGATCAGATTGGTGCTGCGCGCCACCATTGGCAGGATACTTCCGCCTGCAACTTCACCCCCCTCCCGGTATGGGCCAAAGGCAGTGTAGGTCATATAGAAGACACCCTCGATCAAGCACACGCGCGGGTCCTCAACACCGCGACTTTCGTATTCAAATTCGGGCTTCAACACCGGTTCACGCAAGCGGTTCCAGTGAACTCCATCTGTGCTCACGGCATAACCTATGCGGCTGATCCAGTCAAAGCCTTGGGCGCGGTAGTGCATGTGGAACAGCTTGTCGTAATAGATCACCGACGGATTGAAGACGTTATAACTCTCCCACGGACTTGTGGAATCGGGGGTCAAGATAGGTGTCGTGGCGAAGCGTTGCAGTTTAAATGTCATATCTCAGCCTTTTATGAAGTGATCGTCCGAGTTACGAATTTCCGCGCGGCAGACCCAAACGCTCCATGATTAAGTGCCAACACACAGAGTTTCAGCGATTCGCTCAACTTCGAGACGCCATAAGGTGCTGGCAGCGTCGCTGGGCATACGCCAATCGCCACGTGGCGAGAGCGCCACAGTGCCTACTTTAGGGCCGTCAGGCATAGCAGAACGCTTATACTGCTGTGCAAAAAACCGCTGATAAAAAACCTTCAGCCACTGCACCAGCACATCAGATGAGTACGTGCTTTGGCCGCCATTCGCACTGTTCTGGCTGCCTTTGCGATCAGGTTCGCCGAAGGCTTGTTGTGCCAGGAAAAACACTTTACGCGGTGGATAACCAAAGCGCACTACCTGAAAGAGAAAGAAATCATGTAGTAAGTAGGGCCCGATCGTAACCTCTGTTTCTTGCAGTGTGCCACCTTCACCAGGAGGTAATAATTCAGGAGTGATCGGTGTGGCAATGATGTCGCGTAACACATGAGACACCTCGTCACTGAATTCACTCTCAGCAGCCCATTCTATGAGGTAACGTACCAGTGTCTTCGGTACCCCTGCATTCACATGGTACATTGACATGTGATCGCCGTTAAAGGTCGCCCAGCCCAGAGCCAACTCCGAGAGATCACCCGTACCTACCTCAAAGCCTCCGATCTGGTTAGCCAGGTCCATCAGTATCTGCGTTCGTTCGCGGGCCTGCGCATTCTCATATGTGACATCGCGCACCTGTTCGTCGTGCTCAATATCCTTAAAATGCTGACGCACGGCGTCATTGATTGGGATACGCCTTAAGGTGATACCCAGCAAATCTGCCAATCTCTCTGCATTGCCGCGTGTGCGCTCAGTGGTTCCAAAACCAGGCATGGTGACCGCGACAATTCCGTCGTGCGGCAAGCCTACGATGTCGAATGCGCGAATGGTGACCAGCAGCGCCAGCGTGGAATCCAGCCCGCCCGAAATGCCGATTGTCACACGACGCGAGCCGGTATGGCGCAGCCGTTTAGCCAGCCCGGTCGATTGGATGTTGAATATCTCGCGGCTGTGTTTTGCGCGCTGAGTTGAATCGAGAGGTACAAAGGGTGTGCGCGCCAGGGGATGGAGAAATGGATCCCGTAGCACATCTTTCTCAACGCCAGGCAGGTTAAAGTTGATCCGGCGATATTGACCCTGAGCCTCACCGGACGAGAAGCTGCTATTGTTCAAACGATCATGCGATAACCTTTGTAAATCCAGATCAGCAACGGCAATCTGTGTGTCGAAGTGGAAGCGCTCCGTTTCAGCCAGAATGTTACCGTTTTCGGCGATGAGTGAATGACCTCCACAAACGGTGTCGGTGGTGGATTCGCCAGGACCAGCGCCGGCATATAGGTAAGCTGCCAAGCAGCGAGCTGCCTGCTGTAGCACCAGGTCGCGACGGTAATCATCTTTCCCCAATAGATCGACGCTGGCGGAGGGATTAGCGATGATCATCGCACCCGCCAGAGACATATCACTACTGGGGGGTGAAACAGCCCAGAGATCTTCACATATCTCAACCCCTAACACACAGGCGTTCATATTCTCTGCTGCGAAGAGGAGGTCCGTGCCAAAAGGGATCACCTCGTCTTCGATAACGACAGACTGGGCATTATTCTGTCGTGCTGACGCAAACCAGCGCTCCTCGTAGTACTCGTTGGTGGTGGGCAAATACGTCTTGGGAACCATCCCTAGCAGTCGTCCGTTTGCCATCAACGCAGCACAATTGAATAGCCGACCACCAACCGGAAAAGGCAGGCCAACGATGGCCAGTGTGCCCAACTTTTGTGTCTCATGAGCGATCAAGGTAATTGCGGCGCGTGCTTGATCGAGCAAGAGTGATTGATAAAACAGATCAGCACAGCTATATCCGGTCAGGCCCAATTCTGGAAGGACAGTAATCTGGCTACCGAGCTTGCACGCCTGTTGCAAAGCGTTGAGAGTTGATTCGGTATTAAAGGTGACATCGGCGACTCGCAACTCGGGTGTGACAACCGCAACGCGTACAATTCCAAGCGAATCCCGGTTAAAGAGCAGAGAATTGGCTGTCATTGACCATATCATAGTTCACTCATTTCGATTACACTTGGTGTAAAGAAGGTTACCAGATGGCCCTTGCGAACGTGATTGGCGGTTTCGGGCTGGCTGGCGCTGCTGGCCTAAACGCTTATATTCCTTTACTCATCGTGGCAATCCTTGGTCGAGCTGGGGTAATCCAGCTCACAGCTCCATACGATGCACTAACAAGCTGGTGGGCGATCGGTGCACTGGTGATCCTGCTGGTTATCGAGGTGGTAGTGGACAAAGTTCCTGGTGCAGATCATGTCAATGATGCAATTCAGACCTTTGTGAGACCTGCCGCCGGCGCGATCCTGTTTGCTGCCAATGCTGGCATCGTACGCGAGGCCAGTCCTATCCTGGCTTTGGTAACCGGGCTCGTGCTGGCGTTAGGTGTTCACACCACTAAAGCTGTTGCGCGGCCTGTGATAAACGCCAGCACCATCGGATTAGGCGCACCGGTGATTAGCGTCGTTGAAGACGTGACTTCTGCGATCACCTCCCTGATGGCTATCTATGCACCCATTTTATTGGTCATTTGTGTTGTTATCGTTGCCATATTGCTGTACCGTCTGTGGCGATCCATCCGGCTCAAGCGGGCTGCGAGTTCGATGCGCGCGAGTTCCTAAGCAGGCGTTGAAATGAGTGAATGGAACATGATTGGGCATGGGTGGGCTGTGCGCCGGTTAAAACGTGAGCTGGACAGCGGACAATTGGCGCAGTCACACTTGTTTGTGGGACCTCCTTATGTTGGGAAGGCGGCATTAGCCAAAGCATTGGCGCGAGAAATCCTTTCCCTCAATGCAGTTGACCCGTTGCGAGCGCAGCGGCTGGTTGATCAACTTAAACACCCTGATCTATCCTGGATTGGGTTAGGCGAAGGTGAATCCAGTGTTCACATTGTAGCGATTCGCACCCTTATCCACACTCTGACCCTCGCGCCGGTGGAGGGACGTTACCGTGTAGCTGTGATCGATGATGCACATCTGGCCACAGATGAGAGCCAGAATGCCATCCTGAAGACGCTGGAGGAACCTAACCCATCGACGGTGCTCATTCTCATTGCATGGAATACGGATGCCCTGCTGCCAACCATCGTGTCCCGCTGTCAGGTGCTTTACCTGCGACCTGTTTCCACTCAGGTACTGCAGGAAGGGTTGGTGCAACGCGGTGTAGACCCGAGCCAGGCTGATTTGATTACAAGGTTAGCTTATGGCCGGCCAGGTTGGGCGTTACGGGTCGTTGCAGAGCCTGAATTGCTTGAACGTCGCACACAACGTCTAGTGGATCTCGAAGCATTACTCAGCGCTAATAAGACACAGCGATTACGTTATTCGGAAGCATTAGCCAGGTCAGGTAGTGAAATGGTGCAGGAAACGTTGCAGCAGTGGTTACTCTATTGGCTCGATGTGGTACGTATCGCCA
>JAJYKL010000037.1 GCA_021788625.1 Chloroflexota bacterium | reverse complement strand
AGCCGGCCATACAGCAAAAGCTGTTTGAACTCTACAGATCGGACCTGCAAACGCAACCGGGCACAGCCGGGAATATGAGCAGGACGATGCAGCTGGCGCAGGCCCTGATCAAAGACAACCCCGTGGTGCGCTACATGCACAAGGAGATGCGCGTCGAGGAGGCGGCGAAGAGCATCCAGGACATGGCCAGGCAGGCTGGTAACATGAACGCGGTGAAGATGCTCGGCCTCCTCAACGAGCGCTTCCAGTCCGAGCTAGCCTCCTACACGCGCCAAGATTGACGCGACGGAGGACAAGCGCGCGATCTACAACGACAACGAAACTCCGGGCGAGCTGTCGGTCGACTACTTCATGAAGGTGTTCGGCGACGTCGCCACGGCGCAGGAGGCGAACGGCAAGCTCACGCTGACCCAGCAGGCCCAGGACAGGCTGGCCAAGCTAAAGGGGCACGTGTCGACGGATCCGTCCACGTGGAAGTATCGGCTCGGCCAGCGGGGTGAGGCCCTGTACCAACAACACCTGCAGAGCATCGACGTCAAGGAGACCGACCTCAAGAAGACTCCGGCAACCACCCCGCAAGGCATCCTGTCCAGCTACCTCAAGACGAAATACAGCCTGGACGACACGAAGGCCGGCGCCGTCTACCGGAACATCGAGAAGTTCGCCGCAAACATCCCCTTGACCATCACCGTGCCCGGGATGGACTGGTTTGGCAAGACCCAGGACGTCAACACGAAGTCGTTCTTCGGCAAGCAGAAGACCAAGACGAAGTACCTCTATCCCGGGAAGGTGAAGGCGAGTGACACCGTGTTCGACCCGGCGACCCAGACAGCGAAGAGCAAGAAGGTATCCGAATTGTTCGGGAAGGATGACGCCGCGGGCGACATCGAGTACACCGGCAAGTTCGAGAACCCAAACTTTGTGCAGGAACTTGGTGAAAATTACCTGCGCTTCCGCAAATGGAAAGACACCCGGCAGACGCGCCGGTTGGGGTTCGAGGCCGAGGAGATGCCCACCTTCGGCGCGGCCAACGTCAACTGGAACGTGAACAGGGGCACGAGCAGCGCGAGTTCGGAGAATCTTAAAAAATGAAACATCAAGAAGGACGCACAAAATGAGCACATTCAACACGGCGTTAACTACTACGGCGAGGTGCATTTCCTGTTGAACAATAAGAACGTGGCGAACCGGGTGGTATATACCGCGACGGATCACAGTCACCCGCGGCGTGACATCATGTTCGCCATCGCCGACTTTGCCAGCGGCGAACGCCTGACGAAGGATAAGCAAGGGCCCAATAATCAGGCTCTGGCGAACATCATCAACGCCGCCATGGTTTGGCGGGATTTTCAATCGCAGCTGCCCCTGGAGATCCAGATATTCGGCACTGTCGACATCACCAAGCACGTCCAGAAGATCTACATGGCTCCTGGCACCTCTGATGTGGTGCAGCAGAACATCAAGTGCTTCTCAAAGCGGTTCGGCGTCCCCTACGAGAAGATCAAGGTGCCCAAGAACGCCAATCCAATTATCAAAAGCGGGGCCCAGGTCAACACGATCGAGCAGGAGATGGCGAATCTTTAATCCACATGGGCGACAATTCCTCCCACGGGTTGGCATGGTGACATACACCCCTCCCAGTGTCCCGCGGGAGGTTGTCTGCCGTGACCTGACCGTGCAGCGCGAGCCAGCTTCCAGGAACGCCAGCATCCCCAACCCTTAAGCCTTAAGCCTTAACCCTCAGCTCTTTGCTGTTTTCTCCAGCTTCATGTAGACGTACTCCACGTAGGGCGGCCTTTGGGGGTGGGTCTCGCTGGCAGCGAAGCAGGCGTCACCCTCCGAGTAGCCATTTTTGGCCAGCCATTCCGTCTCAAGGTAATTGATCGCATCGCCCACCCCCTGAGTTGACTCGCCCCCGTCATCGCCCTGGCACGCCACGACGGCGTACTGGCCCCCGGAGAAGCGGGTGGTGGCCATGCCCTCCGGCACGTGGTCCAGGTCCGTCACCTCGACGCCCACGAAGCAGGCATGCACGTCGTCCGGTATCTCGGGATGGTCCCTGTGCGGCCGGTACATGAAGCCGAGGGTCAGGTCGCCTTTGGTGTTGGTGACCTCACTCCGCCGGCGGTTGAATTCCGTATCCGCGCCGGTCCAGCCGGGTCCCTCGTCCTGGCCCTCATAGGTGCAATAAGACCCGACCACGTAGTACGGTTCGCGCTCGATGATTTTCGGTTCGCTGAGAGTTAACATGGCAAGCACCCCCCTGCTGTGATAGATGGATTTCGGGAATAGCCTGCTGGATGTTATACTCCCGGCCCGAAGATGCCGCGGCACGGAAACGAAAACGCCAGTTCGCCCGTCGCGCCCAACCAGAAGCCCCATCACCTCCCTACGCTACCCTGGTGCCAACGGCTCCCATGTCTTTCCACAGCCAGCCCCATCCCCTTGTTGTCATGTCGCCGTGCCTTCAGCCGGATCGTTGCGAAGCCAGCGCTAACCGCAGGGGCAAACGGCGTGGTTACAGATTACGTATAACTTGGGGAGTTTATATTTCGTGAGGTATACTGTCCCGGTCCATTATCACCTGTAGGTAAGCCCCACACTGTCCCCCTTCGTTCATATCACCGCATCTTGTGCACCAGGGTCGTGTTTGTATTGGTTTGATTCCGGGAGGCGATGTAATGTTTGGTAAAGTGTCAGCACGTGACGTCACACCAGCAGGTCTACAGCGGTCGGCCAAAGCCCCGCAGGCGAAGACCGCCACACCCCAGCAAGAAGATGATTTGCTTGTGCAGCAGACTCTGCGCAACAACGCGCCGCTCGACGCGCGCCAGGTGCAGGGCCTGCAGCGCGCGGCGGGCAACCGCGCCGTGCTGCAAGCGCTGGGCAGGCACTCGACTTCACCGCGTGCCATTCAACCCAAACTCAACGTCGGCGCAGCCGACGACCCGTACGAGCGGGAGGCCGACCGCGTGGCGGCGCAGGTCACGTCGCTGACCACCTCCGCACCGCCCCCGATGGGCGTGTCGAGTGACGCGGCTGACCCGCCGGCGCGGCGTAGCGTGACCCCACCGGCGATCACCCCACTGGTGCAGCGCCGGGCAGCGTCGCCGGCACGCATCCAGCGCGAACTGACCGACCAGGACCTTCTCACCGGCCCCGACGCACTCAAGTCGCTGGGCGGCGGCTCCGTCAATCCCGTCTACAGGGCGAAGTACCAGAAAGCCCTCGGCTCATCGGGCTCTGACACCGGCTATTTCAAGCCGGAGCCGGAGAAGGGCTCCAAGCACGAGTTCGCCACGGCTGGCAATATGTGGGCAAACCTGACGGGGGTCAACCTGACGGACGGTCTTCACATGGGTGCCCGCGCGGTGGCCTCGTCGCGCCTGAATAAAAAACTCGGCCTCGACATCATCTCCGACGAGTTCTTTGCCAGGCACGCCGATGCCTTGGGGAAGGTCATGCATGGCACGGTGTCTTCGGAGGTGGCGGGCAAGCCGATGTACGAGCACGTCTATGAGGACGAAATCACCGCCGCGGAGGCGGCGAGCATGGATCCGGACACGGTGAAGCAGGTGAACGGGAAATGGATGAAGCACTCGGGCACGGAGTACTACGGGCACGACCTGTCCAACCCGGTCACCCAGAAGGGCATGTCCGACCTGCAACTCTTCGACGCCATCACCGGCCAGGCGGACCGGCACGGCGGCAACATCTACGTCGATCCGGCCACCGGCAAGGTGAAGGGCATCGACAACGACCAATCCTTCGGCCCCGGCGGTCAAAGGATGACGGCGCACAAAGCCGCCATGAAGAAGTGGCAGGCCCAACCCGAAAACAAGCGCGGCCCCAAGCCCGCCGCGAAGAACTTCGCGCCGCCCAAGGCGTACCAGGCCGCCCGCGACGCGTTCAAGGCCGGCAACGCGGAGGTGCAGCCGACGGGGATGGAATCCGTCTTCTACTCCACGTTGCGTGGGGACGCACCTTCCGTTGCCGACGTGGGCTCCGTCGGGATGAAATACCACGGCCTGCCGTCGCTGGTCGACCAGGGGACGGCCGATAAAATCCTCAAGTTTAAGGCGAAGAATCTTGGCAAGGTGTTGAACCAGAAGGGCAGCCCGCAGAAGCTATCGAAAGACGAGATCAAAAACGCGCAGAGGCGCTACCGCGAGGTGAAGGCCCACCTGAAGAATCTCAAGAAGGAAGGAAAACTGGTCCAGAACTGGGACCAGTCCACCTACCAGCAGTCGCTTGGCGAGGCGGATGCGAAATTCGCCACACAGCAGTTCGAGACCTCGTACACCAAGCGCAGTGCCGTGTTGATGCAGGGATCGGACCGCCCTCTGCGCCCCGTCACGCCTCCGCAGGCGGTGGCGCAGCAAATGGCGGCGCCGCAAGGGGCCAACGCACCTCTGCGGATTCCGACGGTCATGCCGCCGTTGCCATCATTACCGCCGCAAGCACTTGGCAAGGCGAACAAGCAGCCGAAGTGGACGCCTTCCACCCTAAACGCGCAACTGGAATATATGGGGCTCACGTGATTGGCACGGGCGTGATTGACACGGGGCGGCAGACGCACCCGCAGCAGCTCCTGCGCCTTCGTCACCGCGTAACTGTGATCTTGAACTCCATCGCAAGGTTGCACTCGGGGTCGGGCGGGTAGGCGTCGAAGTGCAGGCTCACGTCGAAGTTGCCCGTGTGGAACGCGTACCTCAGTTCCGAGTGATGGGGTAGGCGCTGCCCCGCCAACCCGGCTCGTCGACCTGGCGCTGCGTCAATTCGAAGCACATCCAGTCCGATGCGCCGATCTGCTTCATGAATAACGCGTACTCCTTCGCCAGACTGGCGAAGTCTGTGTAGCGAGTCTCCTTGACTCAGATAATGGTGCGCTGCCCGAGCAGCCGGCACTCCGGAATCCACGATCCCAGCCCCCACATCAAGGGGCGCACCGTGGAGGCGGCGATCAACTTCACCAGCCTCCTGTCGGCCATCGCGTCGTGCCAGTACCGCAGCACCGGGAAGGGTCCCCGGTGCATGACCTTCACCCTGTAGCCGGTGAGTGCGTCGCTCTGTAGAAGATATTCCATGCAATGCTCCATGGAGAAGGATGTCGGCGTCTCCTCGACTCGCTCAGCCCGGCGCGCCTTTCTCAAGCTGCATGTAGACGTACTCGCAGTGGAGCGGTCTTCGGGCATGGGTCTCATTTGCGGCGAAGCAGGCGTGCACGTCATACGGTACCTCGGGACGATCCTTGTGCGGCCGGTACATGAAGCAAGGGTCAGGTCGCCTTTGATGTGGGTGACCTCACCCCACCGGCGGTTGAACTCCTGTTCTGCGCCGGTCCAACCAGGTCCTTCGTCATCACCCTGGAAGGTGCAATAGGACCCGAACACGAAATACGGTTCCCGCTCGATGATGCGCGGCTCACGGATCGTCAGCATGGCCAATAACGTCCTGCAAGGGTAAATGTGAATCGGGGCATGGCCTATGGTCTATGGCTTAAGGGATGATATACTGCCGCTTCAAGAGAAATGCGGCACGGTGACGAAAACGCCAGTTCGCTCGTCGCTCCTGTTCAAAGGCTCCATCCTTTCCCTAAGCAACCCCTGTGCCGACAGCTTACAAAACGGGCAGTCGTCAGCTTTTGTCTGGAAGGAGGTATTCCGTGAATCGTCGTGTGTGCGTTTTTACCCGTCCCATATTGTTAATGCTTGGTGCTCTGATTCTCTCGTTATCTGGTGCCTTGGCTTCTGCCGTTCCCGCGGCGGGGCAGGGCTCTCCGGGGCAGCCGTTCAGCCGGCAGAAGTCCTATTTCGTGCAGGCTGTACTTGACAACGGCGACGGCGCGCTCTCCGAGGCGAACTACAAAAATCCGGCCGGCCCGATCTGCTACACCGTCACCTCGTCCGCGGCAAACGCCAACACCGACTGCGAGGGCGTTGCACCGCACAACGAAACGACCATCGCCATCAACCCGACCGACCCTCTTAATCGGATTGGCAGCGCCAACGATTACCAACTATTCCTCTCCTCGGGTGGCCACATCAACGAGACAATCTACTCGCGCGCGCACGTCACCTTCGACGGAGGTCAGACGTGGACCACCTATCCGATCAACTACAACGGTTACGTCGCCACCGGCGACCCGGCGGTGAGTTTCGACGCCGACGGCACCGCCTACCTGTCCACCCTGGGTTTCGTCTTTTCGCAGGCTGGTCCTGGCGGCAACACACCGGACATCCTGGTGGCGCACTCCACCGACGGAGGCAAGACCTGGTCGACTCCGGTGCGGGTAGCGCACGGTACGGGCACCTTCACCAGCCCCGGCATCTTCAACGACAAGCCCTTTATGGTCGCCTGGGGTCACGGCAACGCCATCGTCACCTGGTCGCAATTCAATGACGGCCGGGGCGGCAGCTACATCAGCTCACCCATCTTCGCCGCGGTGACGCACGACGGCGGGCAGACCTGGACGACCGGCGTCGAGATTTCTGGCTCGGCTCCGTTCTGCATCGGCGCGCAAGGTGGGACCATTTGCAACCAGGATCAAGGGTCCATCCCCGTGGTGGCTGCAGACGGCAGCATCTATGTCGCCTTTGAAAACTACTACAACAATGATCCGAACAGTCTGGCGTACGGTGCCGACCAGTACCTGGTGGTACAGGTTGATCCAGCCACCGGCCAACGCATCGCCGGACCCCACCAGGTGGCCCAGCTTGTGGACGGCGTGTACGATTACCCCACTGACGCGGAAGGCCGTCAAACCTACCAGGACAGTCAGTTTCGCTCGTGGTCGGTGGGCAACCTTACCGCTGACCCAACCAACGCGGCACACCTGGCTGTGATCTGGTCCGACATGCGCAACAGTCGCTTGCCCAGCTCGCCGGCTGCTTACAACCCCGACCCCTACTCGGTGAAGACGAACTCGGATGTCATCGTCAGCCAGTCGTATGACGGCGGGGTCACCTGGTCCGCCCCGCAGGCCATCAAGTTGCCTGGCGATCAGTTCATGCCCTGGGGTGTTTACGATGGTGCCGGCCGCCTGCGCGTCGGTTTCTTCGATCGCTCCTACGACCCGGCCAATCACAGCTACGGCTACAGCGTAGCCAGTGAGTCGAAGCCGGGTTCGCTCAGGTTCTCTCGTGTGCAGGTGTCGACCGTGCTCTCCGACCCCACCCAGGGAGACCGGTGGTTCTCAGGTGTGACCGTGAACGCCGGTTTTCCGCACCCGGCGTCCTTCCTGGGTGACTACAGCGGCATCGCCGTCTCGTCCACCGGCGTGGCGGCCTTGTGGACGGACATGCGCCTTAACGTCTGCTTCACTGTGCGCTGCGGCGCCAGCGAAGACGCCTTCATTGGTGTAACCCCGTAGTTCGGTTGATCACACCTCCCGCGGGGTTCGTGGTCGCCAACGTATCGTGGCTGAACCCTGTGGGAGGTTTGACTATATCGTGAACGGACCGTGCGTCGGCCCGTGACGCACGGAAGGCCACATGATTAGCCCGAGGCACAGTGCGTGCACTCACCCTGTTTGCCGGTGTTCCCAGGCCGCCTGCAGAGGGTTCTGAAAAGGTATCCGGGAACGAATTCGCAGCCTGGAAAACCTGTACGCGCTTAAGGCGCGCTCGCACCTGATCCGTCAGCCCCGTAATGCACATACGGCATCATTTCACCACCGGCCCGAAAACTGACCCCAGACTGTAAGTGACCAGCGCCTCACCCAGACCGACTACCATCATCTCCGCACCACTGTGCCAGGGGCTGAGGCCGGTAACAATGGTCTTGGCCGCGCCAATCAGAAAGTGCGCCACCGTGCTGATGATGAACGAAGCGATGATGGCCGGATAGCCGCTGGTGAAAAAAAATGGAATGATGGGGATGAATGCACCTGCTGCCGTGGACAGGCTGGCTGATACAGCACTGCTCCACGGGTTCGGGTAAGATTGCTCCGATAGCCCCAACTCTTCGCTGGCCAGTGTCTTCAGAGCGTGCTCAGGCTGGCCGATCAGGCGTTCGGCCAGTACGGTGGCCTCGTCCTCCGGCACACCTTTTAACTGATAGAACAGCGCCAGCTCCTGCTGCTCCTCCTCCGGATGAATCTCCAGCTCTTTACGCTCGCGGGCTATCTCTGCCTCCTGGATCTCGCGCTCCGCTTTGGTGGCCAGGTAGGCTCCGGAGCCCATCGACAGCGCCGAAGCCAGCATCCCTGCCAGTCCGGCGATGAGCACGGCCGGACCTCCTGCGGTGGCTCCGGCTACGCCCGAGACAATTCCGAATACGCTGCCCAGTCCGTCGTTCGCACCATAGATCGCCTGACCCAGCCAGCCGCCTCCATGACGATGCCAGCTCTCGCGGTGCAAGATGGTGTCCAGTTGCACCTGCAGGCTGGGGGCAGGAGAGGTGGACGTTGTGACGGAGTGTGCCAGGCGGCTGTGGCCTTCCTCGTCGTGCTGTACGGCGGTAATCGCCTGGCGGTCCGCATCGGTGGGAGCTTTCTGCGCCAGTGTCTCGTACATTTCCGTATCGTCATCCTCGGCGATCTCGACCTGCTTGAGTGCATTTTCGGTGCCCGTCTGAACCAGCAGCCAACGCCATACCCGGTCGCGCAAGGTGTCGCCCGTAGCGGGCAGCGGCGCGCCCAACTCCTTCAGGCGTGCCGCCCAGCGTTCCGCGTGATGGACCTCGGTGTCGGCCAGCTCCAACAACACCTTGCGGCGTGACGCATTCTTCTCCCGGGCCGCCAGCGCCTGATAGATGCGCACGCTGGCCATCTCACGCCGCCAGGCATGCTGCAATCCTTTAACGTAGTCTGGTTGTCGCTGCGTGTTCATGATTCCCAACCCCCTTTCATATCCATAACAGGCTCATCCTTAACCCCTACCCCCAATCCGTTCCCACTGAATCAAGAAGATTATCTTAACGCATCGGGCAGGCATCCCACAAAACGTAAGAGCAGGGGTCGGGGAGATGGGGTTGGTGAGGTGTGGCGTTACGGCTTCGATCAGAGCCTGTAAGGGAGGCTTTTCTGTGATTCTCAGCGCTGACGAGACATGGCACATGGCCCGCGCAGGTTGCCCGGCTCTGCGCGCCTGGGCTTCCTGACCTTTTCAGCGTTTATCGATCGTCGTTCGCCGGATGCCAGCTCATTCCTGTCGCGGGTCGCTATTCATGAGCCAGCAGTGTGAACACATCCTCCAGCGTTGGCTCGGCAGGCTCGATGCTGTTGACCGCGATGTTGCTGGCGCGCAGGTTACTGGCCAGTGTTTGTGGCGTCCACTCGACCGTGTTGTTTTCGCCGGATGCGACGATCACCTGGGCGCGGTCGCCATGCAGACGCGCCTGGGCGATGCCTTGCAACTTGCTCAACTGGTCCACGGCCTCCAGCAGCGGCGTGGCGTCAATGGACCAGGCCGCCCCGTGCAGGAACCGGCTCTTCAATGCGCGTGGAGCATCAAAAGCCATGAGTGTCCCATTGCGCATGAAGCCCACGCGGCCGCAATGTTCGGCTTCGTCCATGTAGTGCGTGGTGACGAAGATCGTCGTTCCACGGTGAGCCAACTGGTAGATCAGGTCCCAAAACTCGCGTCGCGCCACCGGGTCGACGCCGCTGGTCGGTTCGTCGAGGAAGAGCAGCCGGGGCTGGTGTAACAACGCGCAGCCGAGGGCCAGGCGCTGGCGCCAGCCGCCCGACAGGTCGCGCGTGAAGGCGCCGGTGTGGTTCTCCAGTCCGGCCATGTGCAGCACGTCCTGCAAGCGCTGCTGCTCCACCTCACGCGGCACCTCATATACGCCCGAGTAAAACCGCAGGTTCTCCATCACGGTCAGGTCGTCGTACAGAGCAAATTTCTGCGACATATAACCAATCTGGCGTTTGATGAATTCGGCCTCATGTACGATGTCTCGGCCCACCACTTTGGCCGTGCCTGCGCTGGGATGCAGCAGCCCGCACAGCATACGGATGGTAGTGGTCTTGCCGCTCCCGTTCGGCCCCAGATATCCCACCACCTCGCCAGGGTAGACATCGAAGGACACGTCGTTAACGGCGGTGAAGGTGCCGAAGCGTTTAGTCAGCCCACGCACACTGATGATGGCCTCCGAAGAGGACTCAGGGAGACGTTCTATCGTCATGGCATCACTGCTCCAGGAGGTACATGAAGACATCCTCCAGCGTGGGCGCGACAGGATGGAGGTGTGTCAGGTGAAGCCCAGCCGCCGCGACAGCTCCGGGTAATCGCGCGAGAGGACCCGCCGCCTCGCGCACGCGCAGGTGCAGCCGGTCGCCGAAGGCGTGCACGTCCTGTACGTCGGGGTCGGCCGCTGCGATGGGATGGGCCGCCATCTGCGGTTCGGCAGCCAGTTCCAGGATGCGGCCGTCCAAGCGGCTCATCAGTTCCCGCGGCGTGCCCTCCGTCAGGACACGCCCCTTGTTCATGAAGATGACACGGTTGAAGCGCATGGCCTCGTCCATATAGGGCGTACTCACCAGCACAGCCGACCCGCCGCGCAGCAGGCCGACCAGCAGGTGCCAAAACTCCTGGCGGGCTACCGGATCCACACCGCCCGTCGGTTCATCCAGCAATAACACATCAGGCCGGTGCACCAGGGCCGTGGCCAGACCAAGCTTCTTCTGCATGCCACCAGATAACGCGATGGCCCTGCGATTGGCAAACTTTTGCAGTCCGGCGAAGTTCAGCAGCTCCTGTGAGCGCGCTTTGCGCTCTGCGTCGGGGATGCCGAACACCTTGCCAAAGAACTCCAGGTTCTCGTTGATGGTCAGGTCACCGTACAGGGCAAAGCGCTGCGCCAGATAGCCAATGTGCTCGCGGGCGCGTTCCACCTGCCGGGGCACATCGAACCCCGCCACGCGGATGTGGCCGCTGGTTGGCTCCAGCACGCCGCATAACAGCCGCATCGTGGTGGTCTTGCCGGCTCCGTCCGGCCCTACCAGGCCGACCATCTCACCGGCGTGTACCTGCAGGTTCAGACCATCCAGCGCACGAAACGTGCCAAAGACCTTGACCAGGTCTTCTGTTTCCAGCAGCAAATCGTTCGACATGACGTGTGGACCTTAGTTCAGGTTAAATGTCACATCGGCAGGCATGCCCGGTTTCAGCGACAGGTCTGCGTTTTGAATACTCAGGCGTATGGCGAAAACGGTGTCTTTGCGGCCCTGCACCGTCTCGACGTTGCGTGGTGTGAACTCTGCCTGGTCAGCGATACGCAACACCGTCGCCGTGAAAGTGCGGTTGGGGTAAGCATCCACATGGACGCTGGCTGTGTCGCCGGGTTTGACGAGGGCGAACTTCTCCTCGGGCAGGTAGACGGTGATCTCGAGTTCGTCCAGGTGGCCGATCTGGTATAGAGGGGCACCGGGCAATGCGATTTCGCCTGGCTCGATGCTGCGCACCATGACGACCCCGCTGATGGGCGTGGTGATTTGCGTCTCGCCCAGGAGCGTCTGGACACTAGTCACGGCAGCTTGCGCGGCGTCCACCTGAGCCTTGGCAGCACTGAGTTGCTGTGGGCGCGCCCCTGCCTTTAGTGCATCCAGGGCGGCCTGCGCCTGCTCCACCTGGGCTTTGGCCGCGTCCAATTGCTCCGGGCGGGCACCGGCTTTCAGCGTGTCCAGGGCGGCCTGCGCCTGCTCCACCTGGGCCTGGGCCTGCACAACGTCGAAGCTGCGCGCCGGGTTCAGGGCGGTGTCCAGTGCGGCGCGTGCGCCCTGCACCTGCTGATAGGCGGCTGAAAGAATGGCGTTATCGGGTTGTTGGGCCACCTTATCATAGGCGGCCTTGGCCGCATCGAAGTTATTGGTAGCCTGCTGCAGAGCCAGCGCCTGCGGGCTGGCATCGATGCCGGCCGGATTGCGCTTGTCTGCCATGTCGTAGCCGAATTGTGCCTGTTGCAATGCCGCTTGCGCGTTGTTGAAGGCGGCCTCTGCGGCGGCAATGTCCGTCTGCTGTGGGCCAGCTTTCACCTTGTCGTAAGCCTGTGTAGCGGCGTTCAGCGCTGCCTGGGCCGCAGCAATGTTGGCTTGCGGGGCGCTGCTCACGGTGCGGCTATAGCTGGCACGTGCAGACACCACGGCAGCCTGAGCCTGCTTCAGTTGCTCCTGCGTCGGGCCGGCTTTGAGCAGGGTGTAATTGGCCTGCGCGGCATCGACCGCGGCCTGCGCCTGGCGCACCTGCTCGACAGTCGGTCCTGCTTTGATCAAGCTATAGTTAGCCTGCGTAGCCTGCAGGTTGGCCTGTGCCTGGCGTAGTTGGCTTTGCAGGCTGGCGTCGTCCAGTTTGACCAGCACCTGTCCGGCTTGCACTGGCTGCCCTTCGGCAACCGCCACATCCGTGACGCGACCGCTTAATTGCGCTGAGAGTGTCACTATGGTCGATTCAATGGTGCCTGAGGCAGTCAGGGCGTCGGCGGCTTGCACCGGGTGCAGATACTGCCAGCCCCCATATGCGGCCAACCCAATGACGATTACAGCAAGAATGATGGGCACAATGGGCGACCGGCGTGATGATCCAGTTGTATTCATATCAGTACACCTATCTATGGATTACTAATCGAGTGACTTGCGGAAGCGTAGAATGGCTACGCCCAGCAACAAGACGGAGAACCCGCACAGTGCAAGCACTTGTGGGACCAGTAGATCGAAAGTCGTTCCTTTGATCACCACGCTGCGCACGATGACCAGAAAGTAGGTCAGCGGCAGAAACTGGCTGACGACCTGCAACGCAGCCGGCAGTGCGGCGATGGGGAAGAAGAAGCCCGAGAGCATCATGGAGGGCAGCATGATGGGCATGGAAAGCATCTGCGCCTCGCGCTGAGTGTGTGCAATGGTGGAGATGAGAAGTCCCAGTCCCAGGTTGGGGATCAGGAACAGACCGGTGAGCGCCAGCAGCAGGATGAAGCTGCCGCGAATGGGCACCTGGAACCAGGTGGTGCCAATTAACAGGATCACCAGCACATTGACCATCGAAACCAGCACGTAGGGGGTGATCTTGGCGATGATCAGCTCCCAGTTGCGGATGGGCGTGACGATGAGCTGCTCAATGGTGCCCACCTCACGCTCTTTGACAATGGCGAAGGAGGTCAGGGTGGTGGTCGTCTGCATAAGGATCATGGCGATCAATCCAGGCACCATGTCGTAGGCGCTGAGCAGGTCCGGGTTGTATAACACGCGCGTGCGCACGTCCAGAACCGACGACACATTTCCGACCTGGCCACGGGCGGCCAGCTGTTTCAACTGGATCGCTGCCCCATGTGCCTGACCGACCAGCGTGGCGGCCGATAGCGCGGTTCCGGCGATGGACGGGTCTGAGCCGTCGATCAGCACCGCCACCTGGGCCTGGCGACCGGAAGCCAGGTCCTGGGCGTAGGTGGGCGGGATGGTGATGGCTACGCGAGCCTTGCCGCTCTCGATGTACTGATTCACCTCGGAATTACTGAAGGCCTCATAGATGAGTGAGAAGTAACCGGTGGAGCGATAGGCGTCCAGTAGCGAACGGCTGGCGCGACTGTTATCCTGATTGAAGACGACGGTGGGGACATTACGAACATCGGTGTTGGAGGCGTAGCCCAGCAGCATCAACATCATGATGGGCATGATCAGCACCGTGACCAGGGTGCGTGGGTCACGCTTCATGTGCGTGAACTCTTTCGTCATAATGGCTCGCAATCGTCTCATGGCATCTCCTTACTCCTCATACCTTCTGCCCCACGTTCACCTTCTCGACAATATCCACCAGCCGGTGCACCAAAACCAGCAGGCTATCGCGCTCAGCGGGTGTCAGCTCGTGAAGGATCATCTCGATGCGGTCGCGGATAAAGCGGTCAATGGTACGGTAGAGCTCCTGGCCGTTGTCCGTCAAGCTGAGCCGTACGACACGGCGGTCGTTGGGATCGTGAATGCGACGGACGTACCCGCGATCCACCATCCAATCTACAATGCGGGTGGCGGTGCTGAGTGGCACATCCAGCGCGTGGCCAAGTTCACCCATGGTGACAGGCTCCGCCTCGCGCGAGAGGATCGCGCCGACGTTGTAGAACAGGTTGAAGTTCATCGTGCCGGCTTTGCCCTTGAGGCGCTCCTCGTCCAGGTAAACACGCATGGTCGCCATGTTCTCGGGCGCCACGGCCCTGAACTGCGCCCGCAGTGAGAGCATGTGCTGAAAGACTCCCATCAGCTCGGTCGTCTGGTTGGCAAGGGTCGGCTTAGGCACAATTATTTCCACATCGGTATATTTGCAAAACGGACGAATAGTACCGCGTGATGCCGGGGCTGTCAAGAGGTAACCGGAAGACGACCTGTTACGTTTTATGCGGCGGGTCAGCCGGCACGGATGGCATCGACCGGAGCGCCATCGCCGGACTGCACCAGGTTACGGGCGGTGTGCACATCGTTGTCTTGTACGACGATATCGCGCGAGTGCGCGCCCCGCACCTGCATGAAGGTGGAGGTGCCGGTCTGGGCGCGGCTATTGCGCAGTATGGCGCGGTCCACGTCATTCAGCACGATGGCGGGCGAACCGTCGGGCTGGGCCGGGCGCGCCGAGATGCCCTCCAGCGTCAGGTCCTGCACCGTGTTGGCCACCAGTGCGCTGCGCCACACGCTTGGGTCGCTCACTTCCCAGACAATCTCCACGTTCCTCATCTGGAAGTGGCGCGCGTGGTCGAGGGTGAGCGCGTCGCCCGCCTTGCTCCAGGCGGTGGGCGAGCTGTTGGCCATCACCAGGCGCACGTTCTCCAGCGTGATGTTCTGCAGAGGCGACTCGTCGTGGCCATGAAAGATGCAGGCGCCTGTGCTGCGTGCCAGGACATCGCGCACGATCACATTGCGGATCACACCGACTGGCGGCTCCCTGGACGGGTCGAGGTTCGGATCAATCTCGCTGCGCCGGATGCAGTTGAAATGCAGGGCATCGCCATCGCCCCACCAGAACCAGTCGTATGGCCTGCACTCCACTGTTACATTGGCGATCAACACGTTCTCCAGTACGCCGCCGTCGAAGACCATGAAGGCGATGCCGCGATTAGCGCCGGTAATGATGCAGTTCTGGATGGTGACGTTGCGGATGGCGTTCTCGTTGCCGTCGCAGAATTTCAAGGCGCTGGAGGCGGAGGTCAGCCGGCAGTTGGTGACGGTGATGTTCTCGCACGGGCGCGGCGGGCCATAGGCATGCGACGAGTAAAAGACCAGCGCATCGTCGCCAGTCTCGATGGTGCAGTTGGAGATGTGCACGTCCTTGCAGCCGTCGGGGTCGATGCCATCCGCCCAGACGCCCGATTCCAGGCTGGTGTGAATGTACACGCCATCGATCGTCAGGCGCTCACAGCCCCACAGATGCATCGTCCAGGAGGGCGAGCGCAGGAACGACAGGTTGCGAATCTGCACATCCTGGCAGCGGACGAAGACTACCAGGTGACCGTATGTGTCCGCGGTGGGGAAGGCACGTCGCAGCGGTTGGCCGGCCTGCTCCATCAGCACTTGGTGCGGGTGAATGTACCAGTCCTGCATGTCGTTCAGGCGCCACTCATACTCGGCCTGCCCGTCCAGGGTTCCGCGGCCCTCCAGCGTGATGTTCTGCACGTCTTCTGCATAAAATAGAGCCGGCCTGTCGAACCGGGCGCGTTCCTTGCTAGAGTAGATCGTCGCGCCGGAGTCGACGTGAATGCGCACGTGACTTTTCAGGTGCAGGGTGCCGGTGGTGTATTCGCCGGGCGGGAAGTGGACCGTTCCGCCGCCGGCGGCCGCGCAGGCATCGATGGCCTGCTGGATGGACCCCTGGGCGTCGTCCGACCTGTGGCCGGTTGCCCCATAATCGCCCACGTTATAGATGGATCCTGGCATGACTGGCATTTGGCACCTCTCGCATCAAGCTAGTTGCGGAGCAATCATAGCCCGAAAGGCCGCTGGTGCAGCCGGCGCTCGGTGTTCAGCCAAATGCGATGGACCTGCGAGTGGCCATCCAGGCGCTCGGTGCAGCCCTAACCAGAATTGAGGCCGGGCTAAGTCTGGCAGTGCGGGCAGAAGTAAACCATGCCTCCCAGGAAAGAAGCCTTCTGGATGGGTGTGCCACAGCGGCGGCACGGCATGCCCACGGAGGATGCATCCAGGATGCGGTGGTAACTGCCTGGCCGATTGTGCAGATCGTACTCCGTGTCCCGGCCACCCTGATCGACGGCCTGCTGCAGTGTGTCGCGAATTGCCTTGTGTAGAGCACGGCGCTCGTGCTTTGACAGGCTTGTGGCCTTGTGCCTCGGATGGAGGCGCGCGCGGTAGAGGATGTCTTGCAGGTAGCCGTTGCCCAGGCCCCATACGCCCGGCTGCGAGATGAGGAAATACTTGAGGCTGCGCGGATCCGCTTTATCCAGCGCAGAGAACAGATAGTCGAAGTACTCCGGGGTGAAGTCGGCACTGATGGGCGATACGCGGCGTGGGCCCAGATGTTGATCGGCCAAAACCTCGGCGTCCGTCATCAACTGCAGATTGCCCCACATCTGGACGGTGACGGTGAGGCTGGTGCTGTCGCTGAACTCCAGCAGGAACTGGACCTTGGCAGGACGCGCTGACCCACCCTGGTGCAGCAGGATGCGCTCGCCTCCGCCTCCCAACACCAGCTGGTAATCTGGCTCGGTGCGAAGCAGAATGCACCCGCCATGTTCAAGCGCTGTGCCGATCGTCCGGCCGGCCAGGGTGCGGGCATACTCTTCCGGCGTGTGATTATAGAAAGCGAACTTGTGCGGAGAGTTGCCGCGTTCGCATATGGCGATCTGCTTGCCATGCAGCTCCTGGTTCATTTGCCGAGCCAGAAGAATCGCTTCCGGTAGCTCGATCATGTTGGCCTCCGTGCTGAGCCCCGGCATGTCAATCAGGCATATACAGGGCCAAACTGTCTACCTTGAGGTCATTTTCGCGCAAAGATGAAAAAGCGTAAAGCATGCCTTACGCACGATGAAAATTGCGGACCGGTGCCGGTGGGCACGATGAGAAGAGACGCTCACCCGCATGGTGCCGCGCAGTGAACTTCGCGACACGCGTACCCTATAATCCTTACATAGGCGCGTAGACGAGGCAGCAGCATGAAAGATGAGAGCAAGACAAAAGCGCAACTAATCGGGGAAATGCGTGAGCTGCGCCAGAAGATTGCCGAGTTGGAAGCCCACCAGACGGAGCACGGATCGGCACAGGGAGCGCTGCTGGAGTCAGTGTCGGCGGCTATCGTAGTCATCGACGAGGCGGGCCGCATCGCGCTGGTCAACCAGGGTGCCGAAGACATGTTCGGCTACACGCGTCAGGAGATGATTGGCCAGCCATTGGAGATGCTGCTGCCGCACCGCTCCGCCGAAGCGCATGTGCACCAACGAGCCGGCTTCTTCGCCCGTCCGCGCGTCCGGCCGATGGGGATGGGGCTGGATCTGGCAGGACGCCATAAAGATGGACATGAGTTCCCGGTCGAAGTGGGACTGAGCTACGCCCGGACCGAGCACGGGATGCTCGCGATGAGTTTCATCATCGACATCACCCGGCGGCGGCGAGCGGAGATGCAGCGCCGGTTGATGGAGCGTGCCATCGAAGAGGCCACCAATGGCATCGTCATCACCGATGCGCAGCAGGCTGATTTGCCCATCATTTACGTCAACCCGGCATTTGAACGGATCACCGGCTATGCGCGTGCGGAGGTAATAGGGCGCAACTGCCGTTTCCTACAGCGAGACGACCACGACCAGCCTGCACTGGCCGAGATGCGTACAGCGCTGCGCGAGGGCAGGAGCTGCCACGTCGTGTTGCGCAACTACCGCAAGGATGGCACGCTCTTCTGGAACGAGCTAAACCTGGCGCCGGTGCACAATGAAGAGGGACGCCTGGTGGACTTCGTCGGCGTACAGAGCGACATCACCGACCGCATACGCTCCGAAGAGGAACTGGCGCGCAAGAATCGCGAACTCGACGCGGCGCTCATGACCGCTGAGGAGGCGACGCACACCAAGTCCGAATTCCTGGCCAACATGAGTCATGAAATCCGCACGCCGCTCAATGCCATCATCGGCATGTCGGGGCTGTTGCTCGACACCCAACTCACGCCGGAGCAGCACGATTATGCCGAGACGATACGCTCATCCGGCGATGCGCTGCTGGCCATCATCAATGACATTCTGGACTTCTCGAAGATTGAGGCCAGCAAGCTCGAGCTGGAGCAGCAGCCCTTCGACCTGCGTGTGTGCGTCGAGGAGTCGCTCGACCTGCTCGCGCCGGCCGCTGCGCAAAAAGACCTGGAGCTGGGTTACCTGATAGACGATGATACGCCACTCATGGTGATCGGCGATGTCACCCGTCTACGCCAAATCCTGGTGAACCTGATCAGCAATGCGGTGAAGTTCACGGACCGCGGAGAAGTGATCGTCACGATCAGCATGAACCGTGATTGGAACCTGGAGAGAGGGGATTCGACATTGGGAACTGGAGATGCAGAGGTGCACCAGGCGCCCGCCCATAATTACCCATCGGCAATCGGCAACCCTCAATCCGACTCTTCCCCATCCGCAGTCACCAATTCAAAATCCCCCCTGGCCGAATTGAAGTTCGCTGTGCGTGACACAGGCATCGGCATCCCACAGGAAAGCGTGCAACGGCTTTTTCAACCATTTAGCCAGGTCGATGCCTCCACCACACGCCGCTTCGGCGGGACCGGGCTGGGCCTGGCCATCAGCATGCGCCTGACCGAGATGATGGGTGGGACGATCTGGGTGGAGAGCGCCGGGCTCCCCGGCCAAGGCAGCACCTTCTATTTCACCATCCGCGTTGCCCCCGCCGAGCCGGGTGAGGGTGCCGCGCCATCACCCGTCCTGACCGAGCTGGCTGGACGCCGCGCGTTGATCGTGGACGATAACGCCACCAATCGACTCATCCTGATGCGCCAGATTGAGCCCTGGGGCATGAGCGGGCTTGACACACCTGCCGGGCATGAGGCTCTCGAGTGGGTGCGGCGTGGCGAGCCGTTCGACATTGCCTTGCTCGATGTCCGCATGCCGGAGATGGATGGCATTACGCTGGCCAATGAGCTACATAAGCTGCGGCCGGCCCTGCCACTGGTGATGCTCACCTCCATGGGTCGCCGTGAGCCCGAGCTGCAGGAGCTGGAAATCGCCGCGTTCCTCACCAAGCCGATTAAGCCTGGCCAGCTCTACCAGATGTTGACAGCTTGTTTGCGGGGCGAGTCGGTGAAGACCGTCGAGGTGACGGCAGGCAAGCCTGCGCCAGGCCCGATGGACACGGACATGGGCCAACGCCACCCGCTGCGCCTCCTGCTGGCTGAAGACAACATCGTGAACCAGCACGTGGCCGTGCGGATTCTGGAACGGTTAGGCTACCAGCCCGACGTAGCCGCCAATGGATTGGAGGTGTTGCTGAAACTGGAGCGCCAACCCTATGACGCGGTGTTGATGGACGTACGGATGCCGGAAATGGATGGACTGGAGGCCGCCCGCCGCATCACTGAGCGCTGGCCTCGCGAGAAGCGCCCGCGGTTGATCGCCATGACAGCCTATGCGCTGGAGGGTGACCGTGAGCGCTGCCTGGAGGCCGGCATGGATGACTACATCAGCAAGCCCATTCGCGTGGAGGAGCTGGTCAGGAGCCTCGAGCAGGTCGGTAAGACGCCTGAGGGGCCGCATGGTGAGTTGGCGCGAGGTATGAGGCGGCACGATGTGCCCGTGGAGGTTACTCCGGCCAGGATGATGGAACCCAGCCGGGCGGTCGTAGACCGGTCCGTACTGGATAGCCTGCGAGCAGTGCTGCGCGGAGATCTGGAGGAAGTAGTGGGCATTTTCCTAGAAAACAGCACGAAGTTGCTGGCGGAAATGGATCAGGCGCTGGCGCAACAGGATGCTGCGGCGCTGGAACATGCAGCCCACACGCTCAAGTCGAGCAGCGCCACGTTCGGCGCGCTGAGGCTTTCCGAGATCAGCCGCGAGCTGGAGCTCAAGGGCCGGCAGGGGCAATTGGGCGGCGCGCAAGAGAAACTCAAGTCTGCACAGGATGAATTTGAGAAGGTGAAGGCGGAACTGCCGGCGTAGGACATGGGATAAGAATCGCTGCGGGAGACACCCATGCATTTTTCGCCAGCGTCTCCTGTTACCTGACCGGTATGTACATCCAGAGATCGGAAATCCATAATGAATTACATCCTCGCACATGACCTGGGCACCACAGGTAATAAATCCACGCTGATCGATACGACTGGCAAGCCGGTGGCGACTGAGTTCGAACCTTACAGTACTGCCTACCCGCACCCGAACTGGGCCGAGCAAAGCGCCGCAGATTGGGAGCGCGCACTGATCGGGTGCAGTCGACGGCTGCTGGCACCGGGGACCATCGTGCCGGAGCAGATCGCGGCGGTCAGCTTTAGCGGGCACATGCAGGGCGCGCTGGTGGTGGACGCGCAGGGAAAGCCGCTGCGTCCAGCCATCATCTGGGCTGACCAGCGCGCCACACCTCAGGCAGAATTTATGAGTCGCTCCTGCGGCGAGGACACGATATACCGCCTGTCGGGCCACCGCGTGAGCCCGGCGTACACCGCCGCCAAGGTGCTATGGGTGAGAGACAACCAACCGGACATTTACCAGCGCACGGTCTGGGTGCTTCAACCGAAAGACTATGCGGCCTGGCTGCTGACAGGCGTCATTGCAACTGACTACTCCGATGCATCGGGCACGCAGGTGTTCGACCTGCAACAGCGCCGCTGGTCCGATGAGCTACTGCGCGCTTTTGACCTGCGCGCTGATATCTTCCCGCCGGTGCACCCCTCCACCACCATTATCGGGCGCGTGACTCCGGCAGCTGCGCAGACGACGGGTCTGCTGGCCGGCACACCAGTGGTGATAGGTGGTGGAGACGGCGCGTGCGCCACCGTGGGTTCGGGTGCCATCCGCGAAGGCGATGCCTATACCTATATTGGTTCATCCTCATGGCTGGCACTCAGCACACGCCGCCCCATATTTGACCCGGCCCGGCGTATCATCAACTTCGCGCACCTAGACCCGATGCTCTATTTCTCGCTGGGGAACATGCAAGCTGCCGGCGGTGCACTGGACTGGCTGGAGCGACTCCTGCGTGACTCGGGGGTGGCAGCACCGCAGCACGCCGCGCTCGATGCACTGGCAGGCTCCGTCCCGCCAGGTGCGCGCGGGGTGTTGTGCCTGCCCTACTTTCTGGGCGAGCGCTGCCCGCACTGGAATCCCCAGGCGCGCGCCGTGTTTGCAGGCCTTTCAATGGCGCATGGGCGGGCCGAGATGGTGCGCGCGGTGCTGGAAGGCGTGGCCTTCAACATGCGCTGGATCCTGGACGTGTTGCGCGCTGAGGGCATCCCCATCCGCTCCATGCGCGTGATCGGCGGCGGCATGCGCAGCGCGCTGTGGCGCCAGATTCTGGCTGATACGTATAACATGCCGCTGCTGCGGCCGCAACTGGACTCAGCGGCCACCTCGCTGGGCGCGGCGATTGCGGGCGGTATTGGCGTGGGGTTATTCCCCGATTTTGGTGTGGTGGAGCAGCTCATCCCCGCTGAGCCGGCTGAGCGCCCTGACCCGGATCGCAACGCGCGCTATGAGCGACTGTACCCGCTCTTTCAACAGACCTATGCCGCGCTCAAACCAATCTTCGATGCGCTGGCTGATCTGGAGTGAGGAGTCTCGCCGCGGCCGACCTGCCTACTACGCTGCGCCGGTGGCGTCGTGTGCCATTCATTCCGGCATTAAGCCACCTGCTGAACTTCGAGCTGCTCGTGAGTGGCGTGTAGCAGGTAATATTGCCAGGATCCAGCAGCACGTCGCGATCGTTATTGCCCTGTCCTACGCAGCTCGACGTCGGTGGTGATGGCGGCGTTGTTCATCACCTGCTTGATCCCGATGAGCATGCCGGTCTGTGCATCATAGGTGAGTTGGGAGGTGAAGCTGGCGCCTGTTTCAGTCAGACTGACCGTCCCCTGGCCTCGTGCCGCAGTAATCTTCACCCCTGTGATCGGGTCGCGATCGACCACCTGACCGTTCCGCAAGCTCCGCAATGCCTCGGCAGGCAACCAGTAACCATTGAAGGGCTGATACACGCCAGTAGCACGCAGCGTGGTGCTGGGCTGCTGACCCTGTAAAGTGGACTGCACCTGAATATCGGTCCAGCGCAAGTTGGCGTTTGTGATCCTGGCTACCAGACGCATGGCGATGGGTTGCAGCGTAGTGCCATCAGCCAGTGACAGGTCATAGGTGCCCTGGTAGGTCATTTGTTTATCTTCAGTGGCCCACACTGGTATGGTGCTATATGCAGTGACATGCCAGGGCAGCGTTAACTGGCGTTGCTGAACGAAGGTGAGCTGCGATAGGGTTTGGGAGTTGGTTTTGTTGTTGTCAATTGAGCTGCTGTAGAGCAATAACAGCCCGGTGACGTTGTCATATTGCCAGTTATACTCGGCTCCCGTCATTTTGTATTGGAAGCGCGTGGTATTGTAGGTTTTGAGCCCGATCTTGTAGGGCATCCTGACAACCACCAGCCCATTGCCAGCCACGCGGTCTGCGTTCTTCAGCACAGCCGGATTGATCCAGTAATCACCCACGCCAGGCAGATCCACTGTTCGCAACACCAGGGACGGTACCAGGACTGTTTCGTTGAACCGAGAGAATAAACACATAGACGACACGACGCTGCTGTCATCCTTTGCCACCAGGTCATACTGGATGTAGCCTTCGGCGGCGGAGCCATCCTGGCCGGGTTGCTGAGCGATGCGCGCAACACCAGCTTTGTGGATGAAGGCCTGAGGCGTTGCGGTCGGCAGGGCTTCTTGTGGACCCTTGGCCGGAGCCTGGAGGTTGATGGTCGCGCTAGCCATGTGATAGGTGACACGCGCGCCTTCCTTCACCCACGCCGGGGCAGGCAGCGTGCTCAACTCGGGGAACAGATTCAGGAATGGGTTCTGGCTGGTGATGGCGGTATCGGTCTTCTGCTGCACGGGTGGCCGTTGGAAGCGATCCGCTGGGAAGTGGACCATGAGTTGCTCGAGCGTCACGGTGCTGGAAGCTGACAGATCACCTGTAAGAGGGAGGTAATGCTGAGTGCTGGTGAGCGGTTGAGCACCACCTGGTGTGGCCAGGCTGGTCGAAAGAACCGTCGGAGTTGCTGGTGCTGTGGGGGCTTCGGTAGGCGTCGGGATCGGAGTATCCGACGCGAGAGGTTCAGATGTTGCGGTGTCTGTGGCGGTTGCTGGAACCACAGGAACGATGGTGACCTCGGATTCGGGTGTTGACGCAATGATTGCCGTGCTGGCAGGAAGAGTAGCGGTCACCGGCGACCTGAAGGGAAAACCACGCGACGCGCACCCAGCTAACAGCGCAGCGGCCATGGCGATCGCCAGATCAGCGCGTAGAGTCGGATGGCGTGATGTTGCGTTGCGTGGGGCAGGAGTCTGCGCCGAGGAACCCCGGGCTGCGGAGCCGCATGTGGCCGGATCGCTGTGCAGGTCGACCGGTTCGTGAGTTCCCATGTGCGTACCTCCTCTGCATACTTGCCGTACCCGGCATCGCAAGAAGAGGCTGTACCAGGCACATCGAACGCCTTGCAGCCAGGGCCCACAGAACCCCGTTGACAATGCCGACTGGATAATTGTAGCCTGCTCTCGGCTCGTACCGGGCACCAGGTGGGCTGGATGTATGCTAGAGGGTGTTTTAACAGCGTAGATGCAAGGATTTCAGTGCCGATGACGACAAGCATGCACAGTGGTGGAGGTTCTAGATGGACGTTCGGGCAGTTCAGGTTTTGGTCAGTGATACGTTGCAGGTGGAACCGGGTGTGGTGGGGGTTTTTCTTCTCAGCCCGGTTCTCCAACCAGGCTGCCAGGACGTTAACGGCATCGATGTCGGTGTAGTGACGAAGGACACGCTCAAAGACCTGCGCAAGGCTTATGAGTTGCACAACGACCTGCTCCACGCAGTAGGGATGCCGGTCTACCTGAAGGAAGACGAACGGGAACACTGCAAAGAAGTACGTGCGCTCTATGGGCGCTCGTCCTTCCCGCCCACCGGCCTGTGCGTGAACCTGGTGTTTTGCCAGCTGAAGTATATTGCTGAGCAGACACCTTACTGCGAATACCAGGTGCTATTCGACCGGTCTGGCACTGTGGCCAAGCACCTGGCGGCGGTGCTGCCGGAGTATCCGCCGGAGGCGATCACGCTTGAGCTGAAACAGCAACTGAGCAACTACCCGTTCCACCTGCATGATGCCGCACGCGCCCTGGCGCGCAAAGACCACGCTGCGGCGCAGTCGGCGATCGAGAAGATCCGCACGTTGATTTATTATGCCGCTGCCGTGCGCGCAGGGCAACACACACAGGACGCCCAGCGCGGCTGGCACGCCCTGGCTCCGGGCGAGAAGTGGGTGCTGGAACACTCCTACCAGCACGCCACATTGCGAAGCGTGCAGCGCTTGACGGATTTGTATATCGCGTGCCTGACCGACCTGCAAAAGACTTATCCCATCGGGCAGGACCTGGAGCAGCTGAGGCAGGCGGTGCCAGAACTGTTGGGATGATCGGTAGAGGCGGAGGAGATGTCAGACTTTTCCAAAAAAGTCTGACATCTCCTCCAACGCGGGAGGACAGCATGCAAGCTTATGCATCGGATTTCGCTCCGGTCTACAACAAGCTGTGGGGCTGGTTCTCGAACCAGCTCGCGCCGCGCATCCTGGATTATTATCAGAGCTTCCCAATCAGCCAATGGAATCGCAACGTGCTGGATGTGTGTTGCGGTACAGGACAACTGGCTGCACACTTTCTAAAAAATGGTTACCGTGTGATTGGCATCGATTCGTCGGAGGGGATGTTGCGAATCGCTCGCGAGAACAATGCGGATTGTGTGCAGGCTGACCAGGCCCAGTTCGTTTGCGCTGACGCAGCCTGCTTCGCGCTCCACACACAAGTGGGGCTGGCAGTCTCCACCTACGACGCGTTGAATCACCTGGAAGACATGGATGCCCTGCGAGGGTGCTTCCACAGCGTGTTCGCCAGCCTGGCCGACGAGGGAGTGTTTGTGTTTGACCTGAACACACGCAAGGGGCTGCAGAGCTGGAACGGCATTTCCATTGAGGACAGCCGCGATGCGGTGCTGATCAACCGCGGCATCTTCGACGAAGGAATGGGCCGAGCCACCGTCCGAATCACAGGATTTATACCGCTGGAGAATGGCACCTACGAGCGCTTCGAAGAGACTGCCTTCAACACGTTGTTCGACGTGGCGGCGGTGAAGGCAACACTGGAGGAGACTGGCTGGCGCCAGGTGCACTTCGCACGCAGCAATGACCTTTCGAAACCGGTGGACGACACCGAAGCCGAGCGACGCATCTTCATCGTGGCACAAAGGTGATGGCAAGCCTTTCTGATCTGTTCCTACACTCCCCTTAACAGATCCTGCACACGGAGACGGCACTCATTGTCTGGCTTTGGTCAAGGTCATGCTTGAGTGCCTCACTACTGATCCAGCTATCGTAGCCAATCTATATGCGGTCAAGTATCAAAACTACAGCTTCTGATTCCAGCCGAATTCGTGCCTGGCGTTGATCGTCATACGGTCGGTTCACACAACAGGCATCAAGATATACTCCGGGTATCGATATCACCAAATGACGCCCATCGGAAACGTGTCAAATGCCCATCTCTAGTCGCAGTAATCCCATCATCAAGCAGATTCGCTCCTTACGCGAGCGCAAAGTACGCGACCAGGAGAGCAAGGCCTTTGTTGAGGGCATCCGCCTGGTGGTGGAGGCGGCACAACTGGGCGCACCAATCCAGACACTGATCGTCGCACCGGACCTGTTGAAGAGCGACGTGGCACGGCAGGTCGTCGAGGAGCAGCGCTCGAAGGGCACGCCCATCTTGGAGGTGACGCCCGACGTCTTCGGCGCGCTGTCGCAGAAGGAAGGACCGCAAGGCATCGGCGTGGTGGTGCGCCAGCACTGGCTCGCGCTGGACAAGATGCCACCGGCCGGCCCCATTTGGGTGGCATTGGACGAGCCACAGGACCCTGGTAACGTTGGCACGATCCTGCGCACCGCCGACGCGACCCGTTGCGCCGGTGTGATCTTACTCGGTCACGCTGTGGACCCCTACGATCCCTCGGCTCTACGCGCGAGCATGGGCGCGATATTCTCGATGCCTATCGCTAAAGCCAGCTTTGCGGAGCTGGTGGCCTGGAAGCACCAGCACAAAGTCATGCTGGTGGGCACATCGGACCACAGCACAGTGGGTTACCGGCAGGCAGCATACCGGTTTCCCCTTATCCTTCTGATGGGCAGCGAGCGCGAGGGGCTTTCGGACGGGCAGATGCAACTCTGCGACCTGGTGACGCGCATCCCCATGGCCGGCCGCAGCGACTCGCTCAACCTGGCCGTCGCTACCGGCGTGATGCTTTACGAACTGCACGCCCGCCTGCATCCAGGCGAATTTGGGCTCGCCAATGGATGAGTCTCCGCATCATGCAACCCGCCGTGTCATGCTACTCACATGGACGGTGACAGGGAGTCCACCTCGATGGAGGTGCGAATCAATGGAGCCGGTGGTGCAACGACTTAACCCTCAGCTTCTCAACGAGGACCCGCCGGACCCGTGGGTGCACCGTGCCGGTAGCTGCACAACACGGTATCCAGAGGCTGCACGCCGCCGAAGTAGGGGCAGATGGAGGTGTTCTTCACCGCGCAGTGGTGCACATCCGTATGCTCCTCCTCGTTCCATGGGCATTTTGCCTGCGCCCAGGCGATCATACCTTTGGGTGTTGCCAGGTCGATATCCATGTTCGCACCGATCAATCTGTGCAACGTTTGGGCTGGATTCACCGCAGTGTCATCCAGGCCGTGCTGCCGCTTAATCGCCTGGATGGCCACGAGGTGCTCGTCCAGATGATTGTTTAACATATCGATCACGGCGCCGACGGTTGTCGTTCTGATCACTCTGCCCTGTTCGTCCGCGAGCTGCAGGGTGTTGTCCCAGGCCTCGGGGAATTCGGTTACCAACTGCTCCATCATGTGTATATGCGCATCGAATAGTGCCAGTGCCGGGTGGACCGCGCGTTTACTGTAGTGCATGGCGTTCGACCAGGCATCATTGCCCGGGTACCCCTCGAAGCGCAGCAGGGAGTTTGGCGAGGCAATAGCCTGTTTGAGCCCAGTGCCCCAGATGTCGTTGCCATCAGCCAGGTGGTGGATGATCTGCCGGATGCTCCACTCGCCAGGCGCGAGAGACAGGTCGAGTTCTTCATCGGCCAGGAATTCGACGGCCGCAGCCAGACGGTCGGGGCCGGTACTGAAACGTGTGATTGCGGCTTCGCGAGATACGGTATGCTCTGTCATGGCTCTTTGGCTCCTGTGCAGGCACGCTACGCGTCATATAACTGCAGTGTACGCGATTTTGCCTCGCAAGTATACTGACTCGCTGATGGTTCGATCAACTCATCCTATATGGTTCGATCAACTCACCTAGGAGGTTAACCGTGCTCAGCCTGGACATCGCCAGTGGACTGCTCACTTCCGCAGATTCGCACATGGCATTTGCCGACCGCAACTACCAGTACGCGCTCTCCGGCACGGTAGGTGCCGGACGCTTCGATGACGAACCGCTCGCCGGCCGGCGCGTGGATCAGCAAGGCGACCTGACCACCGTCACGGGGCGCTTCGTGGCAGCGGACGTGAGCCTTGTTCAGCAATTGCACCTGCTGGATGGCCGCGTGGAAGAGACCATCACACTACACAACACCGGCGCGCAGCCTGTTGCGCTAAGTGGGATGAAACTCGGGTTCACCGCGTCGCTCGACACGCACCCGGACTGGCACCTGTGTGCGATCCCTTTCCGCGTGCAGCTCAACGGCAGCGTGCACGACTACACCACCCAGGCGCTTGCTCGAGGCGAGTTTCACAACGCCGTGTACTCCGACCCGACCCGCCCTGAGCCGCCGCTGACGGAGGAAGGCATTATGCGCTCCGAGGCGTGGGCCTGGGGAACGGGGGACGAGGGACTTGTCATCGCCAAGTACAACAACGCGGTGATCGAGTTGTCTATTGCTGCGCCGGTCTACCAGGGCGGCGAGACCGTGTTGCGCTTCGGCGGCGCTGGCTTCTCGCTTTATGGCGAGCCGTCGCAAGCGCGCACCCTGGCTCCCGGCGCGTCATTCACCTTCGGCACAACCTCCTACATCCCCTACACCGGCGGCCTCGCCGAGGCCTACCGCATCTACCGCGACCTGCTCGACGCCCACGGGCATGGTTTTCCAGCCGACTACAACCCGCCGGTGAACTGGAACGAGCTGTACGACGTGGGCTGGTACCACTCCGACCCCGAGAAGCTCAAGCAGTACTACACGCGCGAGGCGTTATTGAAGGAGGCGGCCAAGGCGCGCGACGCCGGCTGCGACCTGCTGTACCTGGACCCGGGCTGGGAGGTGGCCGAAGGCGAGACGCTGTGGGATGAGGCGCGGCTGGGTCCGGTGGCGGACTTCATCCGCACCCTGAAGCAGGACTACGGTCTGGACCTGGCCTACCGCACTATCCTGCGCTGTTATCGCGACTACTGGCCGCACCGCTTCCTGGTGCGGCACGCCGATCGCGACGGCGGGCCGCTGGAGTACTACCCGGCCGTCGGACCGGACGGCTGGGAGCTGTGCCTGGCCGGCCGCGAGTTCTGGCAGGAGAAGCTGCGCCGCATCCTCGCCATCTCCAAGGCGGGCGTGCGCTTCATGATGTTCGACGAGATGGACTGGCGCGGGCCGTGCCACGACGCCTCGCACGGTCACTCAGTGCCCAGCACACCTTACGAACACGTCATGGCCGTCTATAGCCTGACGAACGAGGTGCGCCGGCAGTGCCCCGGCCTGACAATTGAGGCACACGACCCCGTCTGGCCGTGGCACACCTGCATCTACGTGCCGACCTACTTCCAGCAGGGCTTTGGCGAGCAGGGCCTATACGACGAGAACTGGGGCTTCGAATACATGTGGGACTGCCTGAACGATCTGCGCACCGGCCGCGCGCTGGCGCTGTACTACTACGCCCTGGGGTGCAACGTGCCGCTCTACCTGCACATCACTATGGCGGCCGACAACGACGCCTGCGTGTTCTTCTGGTGGACGGCCTCCACCGTGCGGCACCTCGGCATCGGCGGCAAGACCAGCAACAAGACGATCGAGCCTGCCGAGGGCCTGGCGCCCTTCGACCCCGAGAAGCGCTTCGCCGCCTACCAGGCGCACATGCGCACTTACAACCGTCTGAAGCCGTTCTTCGTGCGCGGGCTCTTCCACGGCATCCTGGAGCACGTGCACCTGCACACGCTCCCTGGCACGCCGGGCGGGGTGGTCAACGTGTTCAACCTGACGGACCAGGAGCAGACCTACGATTTTCGCATCCCGCGCGAGCGGCTCGGCGTACAGACCGACCTGCCCGTGACCGGCGCGCAGGCGCGCTGGGAGCCTGACCATGTGACGCTGACCCTGACGCTCCCACCCATGAGTCCGGCGGTGGTGGAGATAGGGTCTTTATAAGGATCGTGTACGTCAGGGCAGCAGATCAAATACAGTAGCGCGGGCGGAACAGCCAGAAGTGGCGCTGGTTAAGCGTAAGAGCGTAAGGATGCGTGTCACATTCAACACCTGGCCAGCGCCACGATCGTAGCACCCACGAAATCAACACGCGCGTCTGCATACTCAGTGAGGGTGGTCAGGGCGCGTTGAAAATCGACTCTGGCGATCTGCTCTAAGTTGACCCGCTAAGAAAAACTTTAGGCAATGATTGCCACACAGCCTGGTGCTCCAGGCGGCTTCTCAACAGGTAGCCTATTTCGGGTAAAAACGATTGTGCTCACAGCGCGATCCATGGGGAACTGCCGCTTTGCCATTCCGGTAAAGAGCGCCGCGCAGGCGCGCGGTCGAGTGAACGCGCTTTGAGCGCGTTTCGTATGGCAGGCCCGTGAGCCTGCTCACGAACAACCGTTCACAGGCCGCGGCCGCGAATCCGCCCACCCCGTCATTGCGCCGGGAACCACCTCAGCAGCTCGCGCGCCACAAGCTCGTGGCCGGCGCGGTTGGGGTGGTTGATGTGCGAGAGCAGGTCGAGCACGTCGCCGCCCCCGGCGATGTAGCGCCGGAATGCGGCATCGCTGTCGGCCAGGCCAATTCCATATTCCGCAGCCAGCCGGCGCACCTGCTCCGCGTGTCGGGGCAACTCCTCCGCCCACATCGGCTCGCCCCGGCGCAGGCTGAGCACATCGTGCGTAGGAGTGAGCAAGATCACTTTTGCCCCATATCTGAGCGACGCCTCGATCATCTGCCGCCAGGTGTGCTCGGCCTTCTGCAATCCCAGAGCGCGGTCGTTCAGCGCGTAGTCGAGGGTGACCACATCAGGTCTGTGGCACAACACGTCCTTCTCATAACGTGCAGCCCCCTGCTCTGAATTCTCGCCGCCGATGGCAGTGACGATCACGTTGATCACCGCGTAGGCAAAACGCTGCTTGAGCCCGACGAACAGCAAGTGCGGGTAGGCTTCTAGCGAGTTCACCACAGGCGTGGCAAAGTAGCCACTCGGCACGCTGTGTCCATGGCAGGCGATGTTCACAGTGCGATTCTCGGGCCAGGGCTTCATCAATTCGTGTACGACTTCGATCAGGTAAGTTTCTTTATCCGCAAATGCCATGTTCACCATTCACCTTAATAACTGTCGATAGCGGGTCAATGACTTGCTGTTCTGGCACCTTCCACGCTCGCTTGCTGACCAGGGAGAATTACCGAGTGGCTTCAGCTTGCGCGCCGGTGATCTCGAACCAGTGGTCTTGAGCAGGTGGGGTGCTGAACTTCTGATGCCCACGAATCGACACGAAGATACACGCTATAAGGGAATCGCTCCATTCGCGGGGATGGATGGATTAGCCTGTTCGCAGGCCTAGCAATCGCTCGATCTCACCCAGGTGGGTGCGGCGATGATCGGCACGCTTCAAATGCACCGTCCCACCTCTCTGTTCCACATTGGCCACCATCTGCGGGCTGAGGCGCTCAATTGTATGGTCGACGCGCGCGGCGCAGTCGATCGCCAGCTGCGCTGCCTGGCGCGGCGGGATGGCCAGGCACAGCGTGCGCATCACCTCGTTCACCAGGTCGGTGTCGATGGGAGAGGGACCGATGCCTTCGCGGTCCCACTTCTCCAGCAGCACCAGCGCGCGCTGGTCCCAGAACGCCAGGTGCGCCAGCACCGCGGCGACGGTCCAGCCGGCAGGCATGGGGTGCGTCAACTGCTCGTCGGAGAGCTGGTTGACCAGGCGGGTCAGGTGCTCGCGCTCGGTTTGATTATCCGAAATACAGGCGTGTGTCTGAGTCATGCTTTGTCGCTTAGCGTGCCATTCATGCCAGCGGAAGCGCGCCTTCCGCGTGTGCTGCATGCGGCTGCTTGAAGTGTTTATCAAAGATCGTTGCACTAAAGACGTGAATGGTGGCGCCCTGCTTCCAGCTGTCGGGCGGCAGGCCGGCTTTGTCGCACAGCGCCTCCAGGAAGGTCTCACGGTCCCAGCCGCGCTCGGTAGCCACCTGTGGCAGCAGCAAACCCCTGCGCCCGCTTTTGCTGATCAGCAGCCCATGCGTGCCAACTTCGATCTGCTTGACGTCGCTGATGCGCTCCAGTGGTGAGAGCACGGAAATCTCGATCTCGATGTCATCCATCTCATCCAATGTGAGAGGCATAAAGCGCATATCGTACTCAGCCGCTGAGATGGCCATTTGTTGTACCACCTCGTACAGAGGCATGTCGGCATACACATGGCCCACGCAACCGCGCAAGTCGCCATACCGCCGTAAGGTGACGAATGCTCCTACTTTCTGGGTTAATGGTGCATCCGTGACACGCGCTTCTGGGACCGCCTGGTCAGACAGATACTGGACGATGGTCTGATAAGCCAGGTCCAGTAACGTGTTTTGTTGAGGTTCCGAGAGTTCCATAGTGATCACCTCGCGGCATCAGTTTATCACTTAGTGATTCAGCGTGGATAGATAGATCCGCCGGTTCCTCTTGATCAGACTGAACCCTCCACTGGGCGAAACGCTCACCAGGCGCGCAGATAATGTTCGAGTCATTGGCGTTAGGGTCACCGGCAAAGGCTGGCGGGCAGCCGGGAGAAAGCAGGGGTGCCGGCATTCACAGGAGGTGTCTGGCAGGCGACGGGCGCAGCGACATCAACCAAGGTGACGGACCCATGAGAAGGCATCTGCCTATAATCACCACGGCATCATGTTTTATCGTTTCGCTCACCTGGTCGTCCGACTGCTCATCATCATCGTGGCACGCATACATGTGGAGGGCACGCCAAACCTCGAGGCTGCTCCGCCATTCATTCTGGCCACCAACCACCTCACCAGTTGGGATCCGCCGCTGATCTTTGCTCTCTCGCCGGTTAGCACGCACCTGACGGTGCTGGCCGCTGATAAATGGCGCAGGGTGCTGCCCATCTTGATCCTTTTCAACCTGATGCACGCCATCTGGGTTCGGCGCGGCGAGGTGGACCGCGTGGCGTTGCACGCGTGCCTCGAGGTGCTGTCGCACGGCGGCGCAATGGGCATGTCGCCTGAAGGGACGCGCAGTCGCACCGGTGGCTTGCAGAAAGGCCACTCGGGTGTGGCCTACCTGGCGCTGAAAGCCGGCGTGCCGGTGTTGCCGGTGGCGCTATGGGGAGTGGAGCAGATCGGTCACAACATGCGCCGGCTGCGACGTAGCGACGTGTATGTAAGGGTGGGAGAACCTTTACGCATGGATGTGACGCAGAGCAATGAAGACAACACCGACCGGCTGATGCGCGTCATCGCCGGAATGCTGCCGCCGGGGTATCGCGGTGTATATGGCAATTAGGCAGTTCTGAAGTTTGGTGCCCTTCAATTGGCCTTCCAGGATCAGAGGTTGCTGATCGGTCTGTCTGATTTGCCAGCACCTGCGGAGTGTGGTGTCTGAGAGTATCCACGATCACGGTGAGCGCGCATTTCACTGTGTGCCCATGCTAGAATCCCCGCTTAATGCTTAGCCGCCGTTCACTCTGCGCCGTCCTGGTCACCTGCCTCCTTGTTACTGCCTGCACCAGTTTATCTGCCAATATCGCTCCTGGCACGGCGCCTGGCGCGAGCGGCACTCCGGCGGCGCCCTCCCCGGCATCCGTGGAAGCGACGCCACTGACTGCGCCGGCCAGCCCCAGCGCCACCCACACCAACATGCCTGTGCCGACGGTCGTCAAGCGGAATCCTGAGCCGTTACGCGAGGTGATCGCAGCCGGCAGCAGCGTCGTCACGTACACCGTGCAGCCAGGCGACACGGTGGTTCATATCGCCGGCGCAGTCGGCGATACGCCAGCGAACCTGCGGCGAATAAATGGCATGAACCGCTCGGAAGAAGTATTGGCTGGTCAGTCCATCATTGTGCATCTGCCCTTCGCGGGTCACGCACCGGCCATCAAGCTGGTTCCAGATAGCGAGGTGGTGGACAGCCCCACGGCTGCCAAGTTCGACATAGCCCGGTTCATGGCTGAGCATCCCAACAGCTACCTGAACCGCTACCATGAGAAGTTCGACGGCCGGGACACCGACGGCCCGCACATTGTGCTGCGGGTTGCTCAGGAACTCAGCGTGCACCCTCGCATACTGCTGGCACTGCTGGAGTATGTTAGCGGCTGGATCAGCAACCCTTCGCCATCCGGCAACAACCTGCTCTACCCCCTCGGTATCAAAAACGCCAACCGGCGCACACTCAGCAGGCAATTGAGCTGGGCAGGAGCGCGACTGAATGAGGGCTATTACGGTTGGCGGCTGGCGAACCGGCTGTGGGTGCAGTTCTCGGACAACACGCACGCCTATGCGGGGAGTGATGTCAACGCCGGTACGGCCGCCGTGCAGAACTACCTGGCAGCCATCGGCACGCATTCCACGCTCCCAGCCATGGCTGGCGATGGCCCGCGCAGCTTCGTGCACACTTATGAAGAGCTGTTTGGCGATCCGTGGCAGTTCGACCTGGGCACACTGGTGCCCGATAACCTGCGGCAGCCTACTATGACGCTGCCCTTTTCGAAGGGCGAAATGTGGATGATCACTGGTGGGCCGCATGCCGCGTGGGGCATGGGTTCACCATGGGCGGCGCTGGACTTTGCCCCACGCAACTCCACCAGTTGCCGTGTGCTGCCCGGCTGGATATTAAGCGTGGCACCGGGCATCATTACGCGCAGCATCGACGGTGAGGTGAGCGAGTCGCTGGATCCCAGCGGCGACGAGCGCACCGGCTGGAGCGTCTTTTATATGCACGTTGGCACGCCGGATCGGGTCAGCGTCGGCCAGACGGTGCAGACGGGTGATCACATCGGCCATCCTTCCTGCGAGGGAGGCGATGCGACAGGTTCGCACCTGCACATCGCACGCAAATACAACGGAGAATGGATCCCTGCCGGGGGGAACATCCCCTTCGACCTGTCTGGCTGGGTGGCGACAGACGGCAATGCTGAATACGACGGCAGCCTGTCCAACGGTTCGCTCACACGCTACCCCTGCGACTGTAAGGATCCTAATACGAATGGAATCGTGTGGTGAATATCCGCAAAAACTGTGCCTGGTTTGAATTTCCTGTCGCCAGTTGCGAATCCTCAATCACGGCGTTCCGGTCTTAACTTACGCGCGGAACACGCGGCAAAATGGCTGAAATGACCTCATAGTTGATGGTGCCGATGCGCGCGGCGATATCTTCAGTGGTGATGGCATGCGCGCCTTGCCGGCCGATGAGCACCACCTCGTCGCCTATGCGCACGCCGGGAACATCCGTCACATCGATCATCGTCTGGTCCATGCATACCCGCCCAACAATAGGCGCGCGTTTTCCCCGCACCAGCACCTCACCAAAGTTGGCTGGTGCGCGGCGGAAGCCATCCGCATAGCCCACCGGGATCACCGCGATGTCGCGATCCCCAGGGCAGCGATAGGTGGCACCATACGAAACGGGGTAGCCAGCTGGCAGTCGTTTTACCTGCGCCACGGTAGTTTTCCACGCCAGGGCAGGACGCAGTTGTAGTGCCTGCTCTTGCGGCGGCGCGGGAGCAGGAGAAAAAGGCGACAGACCATATATGGCCAGTCCAACGCGCACCATGTTCAGCCGGGTCTCCGGTAAAGTGAGGGTGGCGGCTGAATTCGCCGCATGAAAATAGGAAATCAGGGAATGGTGAGCAAGTGTGGACGAGTGACGAATCAGACCTGCCGAACCCAAATCGGCTTTTGGCGTCTGTGGTCCGGCGTTCGGCATTCCTTTAATCTGCAATTCCAAAGCTGCAATCTCTTTCAGTACGCTGAGGAAGCGCGCGAATTGCTCGCGGGTGTACGCAGGGTCGGTATCGGCGCAGCAGAAGTGTGTAAAGATGCCATCGATCTGGATGCCCGGCAGCTCGGTGAGAGCGTGGATGAAAGCGGGGGCCTGATCGGGTAGCAGGCCGAGGCGACCCATGCCGGTGTCGACCTTAACATGCACACGCGCGGTGCGGCGCAGTTCCAGTGCAGCGCGTGAGAAAGCGCGCGCCGTGTCCATGTCATACAGCGTTACCGTCACGTCGCGCATCAAAGCCTCGCGCGCAAGCCAGGCCGGTGTGTAGCCCAGGATGAGGATCGGCTCATCGATGTTCGCAGCGCGTAGAGCGGTCGCCTCGTTCAAGGATGCCACGCCGCAGTGGCTTGCTCCGTTGTTCAATGCGGTGCGTGCTACTTTGACGGCACCGTGCCCATAACCGTCCGCTTTCAACACGGCCATCAACGCCACACCCTCGCCGACCAGTTGCTTGATCTGCCGGACATTGTAGGCAATCGCATCCAGGTCAACTTCCAGCCAGGTGGGGCGGGCTGGTCTGGCCATGCGCACCGACTCCCAACCCGGCTCCTGGCGCGCCAGCAGACGGACATCGGCGGGGTCAGCCAGCAGCGCCGCGACGATACGTTCCATGCGTGCACCCGTATCGCCTTTCACCAGCACCATATCGTCGGATCTGACATGTTGGCGGATGAAGTCGATGGCATCGCGCACGATATAGGTGGTATTCACGTGTGCAGGATCCATGCCGGCATCCAGCGCCGCGTCGGCAATATGGCGGGCCAGTTCACCACACGTGATGAGGTATGTAGCGGTCCCTGCATCCGGCTCCGGGGTCGGATTCGAAGGGTTGGCACGGGTGGCGATGAAAGCGCCCACGTCACGGTGCAGGCGAACGCTTTCATCGCCCAACTGGTCCATGTCGCCCAGTACCAGAAACAGACGCGAGGCGGTCACTTTGGCCTGGGCGAGATCGACAGGGTGGCTCAAGACGGCATCCAGCGCCGCGCGCATGGAAGCGGGGTTGGCTGAGAATGTGTCGTCGATGACTGTGGCACCGTTCAGGCCGCGCAGGATATTCATGCGACCAGGAAGGCTCGGGCGGTGTTGCAGCGCAGCCTGGATATCACCTTGCGGAATATCGAAGTAGCGTCCAACCTCGGTGGCAATGGCTGCCGATAATTCCCATGGCGTATGAGCCGACACGGCGGTTATGCGTGCGGAAGTGCGCTCGCGCATAGCCCATACACGCGGGTCGTCGCGATTCAGGATAGCCAGTCCCCCGGCGGGGAGCGCCTCCACCAGGGTCGCTGTTTCGCGGGCAAGCGTATCCAGCGAGCCAAAGTAAGCCAAGTACTTTTCACTCACCCGCGTGACGATGCCCACCCGCGGCGGAGCGATGGACACGAGCTCGGCGATCTCGCCCGGCGCGTCGGTGGCCATCTCCAGCACCATGATCTGGTGTTGCTCTTCCAGCTCTCCGAGCGCAATTGGCAGACCCAACCGGCCATTGAAGTTGGCTGGGTTACGGAAGACACGGAAGCGCCTGGCGAGCACGGCCGCGATTGCTTCGCGCGTGCCTGTTTTGCCCACACTACCTGCCACCGCCACAATGGACAGCTCGCGCCGGCGCACGATATAGGCGGCGTAGTCGGAAAGTGCCTTAAATGTATCGGGCACGGCGATGAGGAGCGCTCCGGTTACAGTAACTGGAGACGGTACGCCATCGAGCTGTGCGGTGTTAGCACCCATCCGGTTTATATTGGCCGATTCGTTGACCAGCGCTCCCAGACAGCCGCGCGCAAGCGCCTCGCCGACGAAGTCGTGTCCGTCGCCCCGGTCGGTCTTTAGCGCCACGAATAGCTCCCCCGCCCGCGCGCGACGCGAATCGAAGCAGAAGCTGGTGAAGGAAATGGCACCGGAGCCAGCGTGATGCTCAGGGGCGTGCAGTGTGCCGGAGGTGGCAGCGAGCAGGTCGGTGAGTGTGATCATGGAGGTAACAATACACCAAAGAGGAATGACACGATCAAGATTTCGATAATTCGGGTGAGGTGTCATAAGTGCTGTTGTGCATAGCGTGCGGACTTTATAATGGAACGAGATACAAAGAAGAAGGCATCGACAAATGATTCATGATTGCAACCGCTCAAAACGCCACAGAAGTATATGGATAGTTGGGACGCTCGCGATACTGCTGGCAGCGTGCAGTAACCCCTTCAATAACCAGGCTACGCAACCACAACGTACGGCTGTGCTCTCCAAAGGCACACTGGTCGCCACTGTCAGCGCGGCAGGGAATATCAGGGCCGAGTCGCAGGTGAGCCTTTCGTTCCAGGGCAGTGGCAGAGTGGATCAGGTGAACGTTTCGGTGGGCGATACGGTGAAGCAGGGTGATGTACTGGCGAGGCTGGAATCGACCGATCAGGAGCTGGCTCTGCAGCAGGCGCAAAGCTCGTTGATCATGGCGACTGACCGTTACACTCGAACCATCGCCGGGGCAGATCCAGCCGACGTGAGCGCCGCGCAGGCAGCTCTGAGTGCCGCTTATGCCAGCTATGCCAAGTTGAGGGCAGGTCCCGACCCCGCCGATGTCACCGCAGCCGAGGCCGCCATTCGCAATGCTGAGGCTGCTTACAGGCAGGCCCAGACGGTCGATAGCCTGGCCTATAAGTTGGACCCGCGCAACTACCCATCGAGTCAGACGACTGTCCAACTGCGGCAGGCACGCAACAACCTGGACGCGGCACGCGCACAATATGACAAGGTGGTAAACGGACCGGATCAGGCTCAGCTGGCTGCTGCCTACCAGCAGGTTCAGGATGCCAAGGCGCGCCTGGCGAAGCTGGAGCAGCCGCTCAGGCAATATGATGTCGATCAGGCGTTGGCCGATGTGCAGAAAGCGCAGCTCCAGGTGCAGCAAGCGCAGCGCATGCTGGACAAGGCACGGCTCATAGCACCGCTGGACGCGACGGTGTCAGCGGTGAACATCAAACCGGGTGAGATGGCTGGGACCGGTGCATTGCCAGCCGTCATTCTGGTGGACCTGTCGAAATTGCACATCGACATCACGGTGGATGAAATCGATGTATCCAGAGTGCACGTGGGTCAGGCCGTGTCGGTGACACTGGATGCATTACCGGACGTGGTGCTGGAAGGCAAGGTGGACAGGGTGGCCAGAACATCCACCAATGTGAATGGTGTGGTGTCATATCTGGTGCGGGTGCTGGTCGATCGATCGAATGCACCGCTCAGGAACGGCATGACGGCCAATGCAGCGATCATAATGGACAGGCGGCAAGGCGTATTGCTCGCGCCGAATTG
>JAJYKL010000146.1 GCA_021788625.1 Chloroflexota bacterium | reverse complement strand
GATACGCGACGAGAAGCGTCACCCGATGGATTTCGCCTTGTGGATCAAGGCGCCGCCAAACCACGTGCTGCAATGGCCCTCGCCGTGGGGACGCGGCTACCCAGGCTGGCACATCGAGTGCTCGGCTATGAGCACCAAGTACCTGGGCCAGCCGTTCGACATTCACGGGGGTGGGGTCGACAACATTTTCCCGCACAATGAATGCGAGATCGCACAGGGAGAGGGTGCGCGTGGCGAGGCTTTCGCCAACTATTGGATGCTCACCGGTACGCTTCTGGTGGATGGTGTGAAGATGAGCAAGTCGCTGGGCAATTTCATCACCATCCAGGACGCGCTGAAGACATACCGCCCTGAAGCGTTACGGCTGTTCATCCTTTCGGGGCTCTATCGCAGCCCGGCCGATTACAGCGCCGAGGCATTGGACTCCGCCACCAAAGGCGCAGAGCGCCTGGGCACGGCTTTACGACGCGTACGCACCGAACTGCTGCATCCTCAGCCCGGTGACGAAGCGACCAGTGGACGACTGATGGCCATGCTGGACCAAACGCGCATGCGCTTTACCAGTGCGATGAACGATGACTTCAATACACCGCTGGCGCTTTCCGCGTTATTCGACATGAGCAAAGATCTGAATGCCGCCATTGATGAGGGTAACGCTTCGCAGGGTGTGCTGGAGCAGGCGGCCGTCGTCTACCGCGAGCTGGCAGGCGACGTGCTCGGTGTAGTCAGCTCCGATGTCATCACGGCAGGAGGCGGCAACGTTGAGCGCGAGGCGAAACTGATCCAGATGCTCATCGACATGCGACTCGAGGCGCGCAAAGCTAAAGACTACCCGCGCGCCGATGGCATTCGCAGCCAACTGGCGCAGATGGGTGTCATTCTGGAGGATGGTCCAAAGGGCACCACCTACCGCATTAGCTAGTTTCGGATATTTGGTTTTTGAATACTCATTGATGGCCATGGCGCCGTTCAGGATGCTGGTGCGCTGCATCCCTGATTTACAATCGCTGCCAGGCATTGGGTAATCATCAATTCGAAATCCAAAAGTGGAAAATCCAAAATACTGAAGGGGTTATTATGAGTTACATCGATTCTGTAATGGCGCGGGAAATCCTGGATTCGCGTGGCAACCCGACTGTGGAAGTGGACGTGCTACTCGACGATGGCATCTATGCGCGCGCGAGTGTCCCCAGCGGTGCCAGCACTGGCGCGAATGAAGCCTGGGAACTGCGCGACACCGACGATACATCTCGTTATGGCGGCAAAGGCGTGCGCAAGGCCGTCAATCATGTAAACACCGAGATCGCTGCAGCGCTGGAGGGCTGGAGCGCCGACGACCAGAGTGGCATCGACAAGCTGCTGAATCAGATCGACGGCACGCCCAACAAGAGCAACCTGGGTGCCAACGCCATGCTGGGCGTCAGCCTGGCTGTGGCTCGCGCAGCCGCTAACAGCGTCGGCCTGCCGTTATTTCGCTACCTGGGCGGCGTGGACGCACACGTGCTGCCGACTCCGATGATGAACATTCTGAATGGCGGCAAGCATGCCGATAACAGCACAGATATCCAGGAGTTTATGATCCTGCCCGTGGGTGCTCCGAGTTTTGCCGAAGCCTTGCGTTGGGGCGCGGAAACCTACCACTCGCTGCAGAAGGTGCTGAAGGGCAAGGGCTATTCCACCAACGTCGGCGACGAAGGAGGCTTCGCTCCCAGCCTGAAGTCGAACGCGGAGGCTGTGGAAGTGATCCTCACGGCCATCGAGAAGGCCGGCTACAAGGCTGGCGAGCAGATCGCCATTGGCCTGGACCCCGCTGCCAGCTCATTTTATGAGGACGGCCGGTACGTGCTCGCCAAAGAAAACAAGAAGCTCTCCGGTGAGGAGATGGTCGAGTACTGGGCTAACTGGGTGAAGCAGTACCCGATTGTTTCCATTGAAGACGGACTGGCTGAAGATGACTGGGTGAACTGGGCTAAGCTGACCGCGCGGCTGGGCAGCCAGATCCGCCTGATCGGCGACGACTTGCTGGTGACCAACGTGCAATTCATCCGGCGCGCCATCCAGGAGAATGCCTGCAACGCATTACTGTGCAAGGTCAACCAGATCGGCACGCTCAGCGAGGCCATCGCCTCGGTGCGTATGAGCCACAACGCCGGTTGGGCCGTGGCGGTATCGCACCGCAGCGGCGAGACTGAAGATACCACCATTAGCGACCTGGTTGTGGCGCTTAACACGGGGTTGATCAAGACCGGCGCCCCGGCGCGCGCTGAGCGCACTGCCAAGTACAACCAGCTCCTGCGCATTGAAGAGGAACTGGGCGAGGCGGCAGAGTACGCGGGCAGGATGGCGCTAAAAGGATAAGGCTTGGAGCGTGCGGCCAGAAGGTCGAGAAGGCTTCGCGGGTTGTCTCAGCCTGCGAAGCTTGTTTTCATCCTGAGCGGTGCAGTCGCGCTTCGAGCTGCCGCAACGTGCCTGATCGAGACTGGCGCCAGCGGTGCGGAACGGAGCCCTCGTGGGGTTCCGAACCGTTACGACAGGGATGACAATCCATGACACACCACGATGACTTCTTTGGCGAGGGTGTCTTCGAGTGGCAATTCCCCACTCAAGACAAGGCCGCCCGCTGGAACGACTGGACCTTTAGCGAGGAGCGCTTTTGGGGCGACTTCCCGCGCGATCTGCCTGCTGACCCCGATTTGTTTACCCATCACCCGTGGGCACTGGGACCGTTCACGAAGTACGCCCATAACCCCGTCCTCTCGCCCACGCCTGGAGCATGGGACTGCGGCCACTATGACGGAGGTGTACACAATGGAGCGATTGTTGTGCGCGACGGGCGTTTTTATTACGTCTATCGCGGTGAACGTCCGATCGATATCCGCATCGATAGCCGCATCGATTACATCTGCGATATCGGTCTGGCTGTGAGTGACGACGGCGTGCACTTTACCAAGGACACGCAACATAGTCCCTTCTTCCGTTTTGGGGATGATCGCCGCTACAGCTACGAAGACGTAAACCTGGTGGATTACCAGGGTACCTATTACCTCTTTTGCAATCAGTGGGATTGGGAACGCATGCAAGATACCCGCGTCAGCGGCACCTTCCTGGCCACCTCGCCGGACTTGCTGCACTGGGAGAAGCACGGAATCGTATTCCCCCAGGCTAGCCGAACACACCGCAATGGCGTGGTGCTGCAGAATCCACGCAATGAGCCAGTGCGGGTCAATGGCCGGTTCCTGATGTACATCAACGACGGTCTGGTGGCCACGTCAAGTGATCTGCTGCATTGGGAGTCGCACGATATCCCGCCAACGCAGCACTGGCCGGGTGGTGAAGGCTGCTTTGCACTGGCCGACTACGATCCGGCGCACCCCGACGCCATTGTCCTCTTCACCGGCGGGCACCACACCGGGCATTTCTATGCGGTGGGCGAGGTTCTGTTTTCGAAGGCGAATCCCGAAAATCCATTGAGCTATCTGCCACGTCCAATGCTACACGCCGACTCGCACCTGCCATTCGAAGCCGGGCGTAGCGCTGAACCGCCCCATGCTCCCGTCTCCTCCTTCCGTGACTGCATCTTCTTCAACGGCCTGACGCGCCACGCGGGGCAGTGGTGGCTCTACTACGGCGGCAGCGAGGTCTACACCTGCCTGGCGACCGCGCCAGCCCAATCAGAACATGCTGACTTTCCTGCCACTCAATGACACAAACCTGGCTCTCTACGCAGGCTGGTTTATGGATGCCGAGTTGCGGCGACGGGTGCAACGGCCAACGGAGTGCTGGCTGGACCACGTGTGTCACACACCGGGTGTTTATGCATGGCTTGTCTACGATGAGGGACAGCCTGTTGGGCTGGTATAGCTAGATACCAACCCGGGTGGCTCTGCCAGCATGCTGCTGGTCGTGCGGCCGGATCTGCGCGGGCAGCGGTTGATCGAGTGACCGCACCAACAGCACTGGGTCATCACGTAAAGGCGCAAACGCTCGACCTTCAGCGCATAATCTCTGCATCCTCTGCGCGACTGCGGAGTAAGCGGTGGTTGGCGGTCGGTAATCGTCAACCAGCAATCCAAAATCGAAAAACCGAAATCTGTCTCACGCGCTTTGGATTTCCTGCGCCGAGACGACCTCGACACCGGTGTCGCGCGACACTTCCAGGTTGCCGCGCAGGCTCGCCAGCATGCGCTCCAGCTCCTGGTTCGCATGCTCCAGCGGTAGTGGCTGGTTATTGTAGCGTCGCTCCACGTCCGCGAAGGCCGCATCGATCTCTGCAAGCCGCTGGTCAATCACACCCGCCAGCACCTTGTCGGCGGATTGCGTACTGCGGAAGCGCTTCAAGTCGCGCATCCACCGGCCGAGTTGATCCACCGTAGAACGCAGGCGCAGCACTTCGCGCTCCAGGTCCGATTGCACCGCCGCGCCCTGGTTGGCGATGTACTGGAACTGCTGGATCAGGCTGTCCAGCCGACTGACCACCGACCGGGCCGTATGACCGCTGTCATGCAGGTCGTCAAGGCTGGCCTCAGCCTTTTTGAAGGCATCCTCAAGTTGGTCAGCTTCGTCGCAGCTTACCTTCAACGGGTGTGTGTCGGGGAGCTGCTGCAGCAGAGTGCGTAATTCCTGCAGCTTGTTCCAGGCTGCCTCATGTGCCGCATCGAGCCGTGTCACCCGAGGTTCCAACTGCGCCATCACATGGTGGTCCAGGTCGCTTAGCGACTCGGTGAGCCGTGTGTGCCGCTCAAAAGCAGCGTTAATCTTCTCCGACAGCACCCCGGCCGTGACTGCGCCTCCCACGCCGCCTGAAGCACCCGAATCCGCGCCAATCGGACGCGCGGGTATTTCGGTCAGGAGCTGCTGCGCGGTGGCCATACTCTGTTCGCTATCGAACGGTGCCACGGTTAGCAAACTCTCCACTTCCTCATTCAATTGCGCCTCAGCCCCCTTAACCTCTGCTTCAACGGCTTCGTCCAGGTCGTGCAGGTCCAGCGTGCTCTGGTTAGCCCAGGCGGTGATGGTCATCGCCTTGTCGACCGCCCTGCCTGTATTGCGATCCTGTAGTGTATCGGCATGATCGCGGCCTTCCTCCAGGCGGGTCATCACCTCGTTCCAGGCTCGCACCACCTCAGGTGTTGACAGAGACTGAACCAGGCCCTGGTTCAATCGCGCCAGCGCTTCTGATACCTGCGACAGCAGTGACTGCGAAGACTGTTCTGTGCGCTCCACTGTCCCGAGGGTCCGCTCAATACTCGATACCCGGCTGGCGAATTCACGACGACCGTTCACGTAGCCGGAAGTCCGGTCGATCCACTGCTGCACGTCTGCCTCTGGAAGCAACTGGTTGGAAATAAGCGGAGCAAGCCCTTTCTCAGTTCCCAGCAGGGCCGCCGCATCGGTCTTCAACGAGGTGATGCCATCTTCGACTGGCCAGTTTTCAGCTGCGTAGCGAGAGGCGTCTATGTACAGTGCTGCGGCGTCGTGGAACCATTGCTCCAGCGTGGCAAATTCGGGGTTGGCCAGCAGCGTCAGGAGCTGCTGATGGCGACCGCGCACATCGTTTACGCGTGCCTCCAGTGCGCCAATCTGCAGTCCCAGGTCCAGTGCACGATCCAGGTCGATCTCCAACCGGGTGGGATCGCGCGAAGTGGAGCCGTCGCCCAGGGTGGCGCGGGAGGTCCCCAGACGCTTGTATTCGGCAGCGCAGTCGGTCCAGTGGACCGGGCACACCTGGGATTTCCCCAGTGTGTCAAGCGTGGTTTGAATGCGATTCAGCGCCTCAGCGTTGTCTGCGATGGCCTGTTCGAATTCCTGGAAGGTCTTATGGACCAGCATCATGTCCGCGGCCAACTCGCGCGCACCGACGGCATGGCGCGTGGCCGTGTTGGAAATTTCCGACAGACGGTGAACCTCGGGAGCGCGCCAGTCAGCCTGCACGGCTAACACTTTACTGCGCAGGTCATTGAACTGTTGCGCGTGATCGCTGGCATCGATGGAAGGGGGCAGCCCTGTCAGGATGCGTTCGGCGGCACTGACCTCAGCCTGCATGGCGCCGACCATGTTTCGACTCTCGTTGTATTGATCCTGCCAGTTTTGCGCGCGTCGCAGCGCATCGAAGATGGACTTCTCGATGTTATTGAGCTTGCGCCATGCGTCGCTGGTGCTCTCCTGTGTGGCTGTCCGCAGGATGGCATCGTCACCTCCCTGGAGGAAGTAGGCGGGGATCGATTCGATCACGCCACCATGCGTGCGGGCGGTATCAACGAGTGTGTCCAGCGCGTCACCGCGCACACCGGCCTGTCGCAGGCTCTGGCACATGCGGACTGTTCGCTCGATCGCACCTTGCGCGCTTCGCACGCGCCCTGCCACACCCAATGGTAGGTTGCGTAATTGCTCGGCCTGTTGCTGTGCTCCTGCGAGCTGCTTCTCCAGCGTCGAAACCTGCTGAGCCAGTACCTGAATGGCACTCTGGTGTCGCCGCCACGCGCCGAGTTGACTCGCCATAGCCAGAATGCGCTGTGGCAATTCAACCGGCAGATGCGGTTCGGAGCGACGCAGCGTAACAAGCTGCGCCTCGCAATTGGCAAAGCTCTCCTGCACGCGCTGCATGCGCTGCTGCAAGTCCTGGGCGGCCGGGCCATAGGGAGGTGGATCAGAAGGAGTGGCCTGGTTGGCTGTGCGAGCGATTTCTGTCAGGTCTGCGTCGGCTGAGTCAAGGCGGCGTTCCACATGACTTACGCGCTCCAAATATCCGCGTTGCACCTGCGCCGTCCAGATGAAGGCAAAAGCCCACGTTAACCCGGCAACGGCGAGCAGGGCGACAAGAATCGCAATTAGAGGTTCTGCTCCGGTCATGTGCGATATCGGATTTTGGATTGCTGAATACAGTTCACCTACCGGTGCTAGCTGATTGTACCTCCCCGATCGCGATCGGTAATGGCCTGATGACCGGGCAGGTGTTACTCCCCGGGCACACTCAGAGCGTTGCAGACAGCGCGGATGTGATCAGGCGTACTACCGCAGCATCCACCAATGATGCCTGCTCCTTCATGAGCCCATTGGGTGGCCGCCCTGGCGTAATCGATCGGAGCTGTGCCGTGCTCCATGGTCCAACCCTGTTCCTCGACGTGCCCGGCATTCGCGTACGCGCCGATCGTCACATCGGATCCGGCTGCGCGCCGCAACTCGGTCAACGCCGAACTGACCTGTACTACCGGGATGCAATTGACCAGCACTGCCTGTGGCCTGCAACCGAGCACACCACGCACCGCATCCGTCACGGTTTCACCGCTGAGCAGGCGGTTGTCAGAACCTAAAACGAAACTGACCCATAAGGGCAGGCCTGTTTGCATGGCAGCTTTCGCAGCCACGGCGGCTTCGCGGGCCGTATTCATGGTTTCCAACAGGAGCAGATCGCAACCCGCTTCGGCCAGGAGAGTGGCCAATTCCGTGTGTTCAGCAAGCAGGATGTCGTCGTCCTGCGGCACCAGCCAGGGTGAATAGCAATCTTCCACAGGCGCGATGCTCCCTGCAATCTGGACACGCCCGGGCAGCAGAAGTGTGGGAGGGGGTGAAACCTGGGTAATTGCTTCGCGGGCCAGATCTACCGCATAACGGGTCAGCTCACGCATGCGTTCGTGCAGACCGCTGCGACGTAACGTGCGCGTATTCGTGCGGAAGGTATCGGTGGTAATCACCTGTGCGCCTGCGCGTATGTAATCTACGTGAATTTGCCGGATGGTGTCGGCTGCGCTTAAAAGCGCATTCGCCGACCAGAGTGGCAACCCCGTATCCACGCCACGGCGGGACAACTCAGTGCCCATTGCGCCATCCAGAATGAGCGGGAATCGCCCACTACCTGTTGTGTAATGGCTCATACCTGAATCATACTCGTTGTTACCCTGCACTGACATCATACTAAACTGTGCCATCAGTGTTGCCAGTTCGTTCACAGAACTACACAAATCTAACAAAAAGAGTACAATGTATGTCGAGGGCAAGACATGAACATACACCTGGATGATGTAATTGAGAGGATAGTTGATCGTCGTGGTTTGCGTATAGTAATTGTAGTGGCGCTTGTAGCACTGACCGCGATGTTTGTCGTAGCGCGCATCGCCAGCGCCAGCGCCCCATCCAGGGCTGTCGGCCCCCTGGAATCTCCCATTAGTAATCCAATCAGTCTGACCATGGATTGCGGTGATGGCTGGAATCCGAATTGTGTTTTAGCAGCCAGTACGACCAGCGGCGGCATCTTGCGGACATACTTCTACGTCGACTGGCGTTACCGGGGACCCGCTGGAACCTACAACGACATCTGCACCCTGCTTCGACTGCGCGATGGGTCTCATACCGCGATGCTGA
>JAJYKL010000145.1 GCA_021788625.1 Chloroflexota bacterium | reverse complement strand
ACGACCAGCGGCGGCATCTTGCGGACATACTTCTACGTCGACTGGCGTTACCGGGGACCCGCTGGAACCTACAACGACATCTGCACCCTGCTTCGACTGCGCGATGGGTCTCATACCGCGATGCTGATCGCCGTGGATTCGCGCCATTTTTCAGCAAGAATTGGACCGTATCGCACCATTAAATGCGATCGCACCGCGCCGTACGTGAATAGTCGTCTGTATTATTATCGCGGTCTGGTGTATATGCGGCCCTACGCGATTGATCGTCTATCGGGTGTAAATGTGGCGACGGAGCAGCTCAGCTTTGATAACGGGGCGGTTACTGTTAATGGTTTTGCGGCCATAGCCAATGTATGCTCGGTTGAGGGTTTGAGTCGGGGTTGGCATAGAGTGGCTGCCACGGCAGCCGACAATGCCGGTAACTCACGAACCGTCCGGCGTTACTTCTATTGCTATCATTAGAGTCAGCCTGTGCAGACCTTCAGTCGTCACGCCATGTGGTGCGGCGGCTGAAGGTGTGAAGTACCTCGAGCATCGATGGCGTGATCGAGAGCGGCTTGCCGCTAACAATAAGTTCCCGGCCGTCTTGGTGAGCCTTCAGGGTGGGCCTTTCGAACCACCATGGGCCGCGTCCTCCGAAATGCTCCGGCCACATGCTTAATGCCTTGCGTTCAATCGCAAGCCGATCGGCTCAGGTCGTGGTGATATCCCCGTGGCGTCACCCATGCCACCACGTGACGGAAGGAGTCCGTTTAGCGAGGACCTTCCTCTGAGGCCTTGTGTGCCAGCACAGGTTGCCAATGGGAGGCGCGATCTGCTCATAATAAATCAAGCTTCTCTGATAGAATGTATGCATTGGGAATGCAAGTGGGGGCATCTGGAAAACCAGCGTGACACACTACCTGATCGATACGGGTACATCGGTTGTTTGCAGTGGGGAGGTATGGTAATGAGTGAACTACGACCAAATGAACATAGGCCGGGCAGATGGTGCATCGATGAACGTGAGCTGCAGGACGGCGATCTCATTGAAATCTACAATGAGAACCGCTGGCACGTAGCGCGCTATGAGTATCGCCTGCCTTACAAAGAATACCAGTTGAAAATTGACGGCAAAACGGTGCGCATTGTACCGGGAACACGTGCGCGTCTTTTTACCCATTAAGAGACGGGTTCAGGCTTGGAAATACCGGGTGGCAGGAGATGGTGGTGCCACCCGGCACAGAAATAGGATCGGTACTTTTTACACCTGAGCAATTGCCGGATCATCCAGCCGCACACGGCGGCCCTCGCGCGTAGACACGTAGCAGGCCAGGGTCATGCGCAGCGTATGGCGTCCCTCTTCAGCAGTTGCAATAGGAGCTCGAGCGCCCTGGAAGAACTCGGCAATTGGCCCGGCCAGGCCTGCGATGCGAGCGCCGTGGTTTGACGGCGAGGCAATATCACTGCAGGTCCACTGCTTCGTGTCTGATAGATACCACTTCTGTCCGCAAGCGCCTTCCGGCCGCGGCACGTTGCAACTCGGGACATCGCCGTAGTTCTGGATGAGGCTGCCCCGCTCAGCAATCACTTCCACGGTATTCTCAGCGGCCGGGCAGGTGAACGAACAATCCACCTCGGCCAGCGGCCCACCGGGGTAGCGGAAGATGGCAATACCGTTGTCCATCGGCACCCGTGGGTCGTAAAGTGAGTCGATCTCGGCCGTGACACTTTCCGGTACTCCCAGCAGCCAGTGAATGAAGTCGATGGCATGCGCCGCATCGTCGGCCCAGATGTCGCGATTCAAATCCGGTTTGCTGTGCCAGAGTGATGTGAAGTCGGGCCACTGGTGGGTATTGAGCGCGTGACGGCGGCGCACCATGAATAGCTTGCCCAGTATGCCACTCTGCATCATCTGCTTGATTTCGACATTTTGTGGGTCCACGCGCATCTGCCATGCCATGCTGAACGGGACGCTGTGTTTGTTGACGGCAGCCACAATGGCGTCGGCTTCGGGCAGGGTGAGCGCCATGGGCTTCTGCAGAACAATGGGCTTGCCGGCCGCGGCGGCCAGCTCCACCAGCTGCGCATGCAACGACGTCTCAGCCGCGATGACAACCGCCTGCACGTCCGGGTCTTTCAGGAACGCCTGCCTGTCGGTATAGGCACGCAGGCCGTAGGTTTTACTATTCCGTTCCAGGCGCGTTGCGTCATGATCCCATGCGGCGACAACCTGCACACCCAGTGAAGGGTTATCGCGCCACTGGTTGCAGTAGGCGTTCACATGCCCATGAGCGAATCCGAAGATGCCAACCTTAATGGTCATTGTCCGTTTCTCCTTTCAGCCAACATTTAGTCAATGTGTACCACAAAGGAGCGAAGAGGGGGACAGCGGGCAAAGTAGGCCGAACGTGATCATCGTGAGGGGACCGCAATACAACCGGTTCTCCTGAATCATCCTGAGTTGGTGAAAGACTGGTCGCAAAACCACGAGTGGATTGGAAAGGCAGACCGGTGCAGGAGCCCCCCTTCAGGCTCCGCTCTCTGAGCGACTGTTTTAATAGATCAATCCAAAATCCCAAATAGATGATCTATATTTACAATACCTTCCATGCAAGACCAACCACTTGATCCGCGCATCGAGCGCCTGCGCGAATTGCGCGCCCAAACTCAACTCGGTGGCGGCAAAGATAAGATCGCGGCGCAACACGCCCGAGGCCGCCTGACGGCCCGCGAGCGCATCGAGCTGCTCCTGGACAAAGGCTCCTTTCACGAACTCGACGCTTTTGTGACCAACCGCGCCGGCGGCTATGGTATGGGCAACCAGTCGTTCCTTACGGACGGCGTCATCACCGGCTGGGGCACCATCGATGGCCGCTTGACGTATATCTTCTCTCAGGACTTCACCGTCATGGGAGGCAGCCTGGGTCTGGCACACGCGGCCAAGATCACCAAGGTGCAAGACATGGCCCTCAAGAACGGCGCCCCGATCATCGGCATCAACGACTCGGGCGGCGCGCGTATCCAGGAAGGGCTACTATCGCTGGTCGGCTACGCCGACATCTTCCTGCGTAATACGCAAGCTTCCGGCGTCATCCCTCAGATCAGTTTGATCATGGGACCCTGCGCGGGTGGGGCAGTCTACTCACCTGCTTTGACCGACTTCATCTTCATGGTGAAGAGCACCAGCTACATGTTCGTCACGGGACCGGACGTGGTCAAGGCGGTCACGCACGAGGACGTCACGTTCGAGGAACTGGGGGGAGCGCTGGTACACAACACAGCCAGCGGCGTGGCGCACGTGGCGGCTGAGAATGAAGGCGACTGCCTCTACCTGTTACGCATTCTGCTGGGATACCTGCCGTCGAATAACATGGAGGAACCGCCTTTCGTCAAGACGCGCGACGATCCCTTACGCACCGACGCGACACTGGACTCGATCGTGCCGGACAACCCCAACAAGCCGTACGACATGAAGCAAATCATCCGCAGCGTGGTGGACGATGGCAAGTTCTTCGAAATCCACGAACACTTCGCGCAAAACATCATCGTCGGCTTTGGCCGTCTGGGTGGCCACTCCGTTGGCATAGTCGCCAACCAGCCGGAGGTGCTGGCGGGAGTCCTGGACATTAATGCCAGCGAAAAGGCGGCGCGTTTCGTCCGGTTCTGCGATGCGTTTAATATTCCCATCGTCACCTTCGAAGATGTGCCTGGGTTCCTCCCTGGCGTCGGCCAGGAGCACGGCGGCATCATCCGTGCCGGAGCCAAGTTGCTGTATGCCTACTGTGAGGCGACGGTACCCAAAATTAACGTCATTACACGCAAGGCCTATGGTGGTGCCTACTGCGTGATGAGCCCGCGCAGTACGCGGGGTGACCTGGTGCTGGCCTGGCCATCGGCTGAACTGGCTGTCATGGGCTCCGACGGGGCAGTCAACATCATTTTCCGCCGTGAGTTGAGCACCTCACCCGACCCGGTCGCGCGTAAAGCGGAGCTGGTGACGCAATATAAGGAAGAGTTTGCCAACCCCTATGTTGGAGCCGCCTACGGTTATATCGACGATATCATCGAGCCACGCGAGACACGCCCCTACCTGATTAATGCCATCCAGATGTTGCGCAACAAGCGCGACACCAACCCGCCGAAGAAACACGGCAACATTCCATTGTGACGGAGCGGGGCTGAAGATTGGAGATTTGAATTCTCTGCAGGCATGCACCCCGAGTCGAAGCTCGGCCGAGGAGTACCAATGAAAATCACGAAACTGGAAACCATCCACGTTAAGCCACGATGGCTTTTCCTGAAAATCTACACAGACGAGGGGATCGTTGGATTGGGCGAGCCGGTTGTTGAGGGCCGCGCGCAAACGGTTGAGGCAGCGGTACGCGAGATCAGCCGCACCCTGGTTGGTCAGGATCCGCGCCGCATTGAGCACCTGTGGCAGACTATCTATCGCGGCGCGTTCTACCGGGGTGGTCCCGTGCTCACGAGCGCGTTAAGCGGTGTCGAGCAGGCCCTGTGGGATATCACAGGCAAGTGGCTGGGGGTGCCGGTATGGCAGCTCCTGGGTGGTAACACGCGCGATCGGATCCGTGTGTACGGCCACTTCGGTGGTGAAACGGTGGAGGCGCACATCGCCTCGGCGAAAGAGGCCGTCGCTCGGGGCTTCAGCGCGCTTAAAACTGGACCAGGCGGCGCCTGGAACATCGTGGACTCATGGGATAAGGTGAAAGGGTTCGTGGATCGCTTCGCCGCGCTTCGGCAGGCGCTAGGCGAGGGGATTGATATCGGCGTGGACTTCCACGGCCGTATCAGCCCAGCCATGTCCATCCGCCTGTGCCGTGAACTGGAACCCTACCACCCCTTCTTCGTCGAGGAGCCGTGCCTGCCTGAGAACGTGGACACGCTCGTCACCATCGCACGCAGTACGACCATTCCCATCGCCACCGGGGAACGGTTGTTTACCAAGTGGGGCTTCCGTGAGGTGCTGGAGAAGCAGGCTTGCGCGATCGTACAGCCGGATCTTTCGCATGCTGGCGGCATCCTGGAAGTAAAGAAGATCGCTGCCATGGCCGAAGCGTACTTTGCGGCCGTCGCCCCACACTGCCCATTGGGCCCGATTGCTCTGGCCGCCTGTTTACAGGTTGATGCCTGTGTGCCAAACTTCCTGTGTCAGGAGCAGGTGAACCTGGGTGATGGTTACCTGAAGGAGCCATTCCGCGTGGTGGACGGCTACATCCCGCTCCCCACCCGGCCCGGGCTTGGTATCGAACTTGACGACATGGCAATTGAGGATAAAGTATTCTCAGGTGACTGGGAAACACCCGCGTTGCGTCACCTGGACGGCAGCGTCGCCGATTGGTGATCACTGATCGCCGGATCGTCAACAAGGAATCCTGGCGGAGACCCCCGCCGTTTCGTTTGCGGTGTCAATATGAACGACCCAAATCTGGCGCGTTATCGCGATTTCCTGATTGTCGAGTTTAACGAAGACCAACTGGCGAGCCTGTGTCAGGATGTTGGCCTGAACTATTCTGACCTGCCTGGCACGGGGGCCTATGGCAAGACCCGCGAGCTCATCGAAATAGCTCAATCGCGGCATGTGCTAGGCGAGCTGATGAATCGGACGCGCGAGTTGCGTCCCGACGCCTACCGTAATGCCAACATAAAAGAGGTTGCCCCTGAGTCTGACATCCTGTCTGACATTGCCTCATTTGCCGCATCGGAAGGAGTAGGCGCTGTCACGGGTGATTCCGCCGGTGGGACTCCCGTGGCACCCGAGAACACAGAGGTGGATCCTTTGCCCCCTCCCATACAAGGCACCCCGCAGGAACAGCGTGCTGCGCTCATCGCCACACTCACTCCGCGCGTGCGCTTGCTGGCCATTCTGGTTGGGCTGCTGCTCATCGTTGTCGCGGTACTGGCGATCGTGTTACCCAAATCGGGTTCCACCCTGGGCAATGCTGAAATTCCCGACGCGACCACACTCGCCATTTCGGCCACCCAGATGGCCGATGAGGCGACGGCGCAGGTTCTGCCCACGCTGGCACCAGCTGTAGTGGCAACGGTGACCCAGCCAGCTGCCAACGCCTCGCCGGTTCCTGTGATTCAAGCTACGACCGCGGTTTCTGATGCCGCTTCCGCGGTGCGCCTGATCAACAACCAACTGGTGGAGTTCTACACGGGCAAGGTGGACGCTGGCGCCATCAAGATTTACTTTGGGGCCATACCCTTAAGAGCTGTCAATACGTTTGCCTATACCAAGCTTAAGCGTATGATCGGCGTCGATCTGACCAAGGGTGACGCGATCAGTGTAACTATGCGATATGTGAAACAGCCGCGACAGGTGTCAGCCAGTGGGCGCAACTTTACTGTTTCGTCCACGGAATACTGGGACTATACGAACCCGCAGACCAGCCGCTCGTTTTGTGACACGAGTAACTATTACTATGTCGTGTCGAAGAACGGTACGGCCTACCAGATTATTGGTCTGAGGAGCTCACTGGTATCCAATAAGTGCGACTGAGCGCTTCAGCGTCAGTTATTCACGCATAAGCATGGGTAAGCTGACCCGGGTCGCCAGTGACAATCCTGCAGAAAAGTCCTTCCCAGATCAGAATTCCAGTACCTCTCATGCCTCGTCGAGCTTGCCGGGCACTGGCCTGGCCACCCGTGCATTTGACTCAACGCGCCCATTGCAGTTACAATGCCCCCTTGCCAGTCACGGACCGGGACGGGTTTTTGTGCGTATTGGCAGGTATATTGGCCGTGCTTGCCTTGACGATTGCACGTGCCGATGTAGCTCAACTGGCAGAGCAGTCGATTTGTAATCGACAGGTTACGGGTTCGATTCCCGTCGTCGGCTTGCGGCGGGTAGTCTGTGCGCTGGGTTCAGTTACAATGGTATAACATGGGTCGATGTCCCGAGTGGCAAAGGGGACGGACTGTAAATCCGTTGGGCACAGCCCTTCGCAGGTTCGAGTCCTGCTCGGCCCACTTCGCCCACATAGCTCAGTCGGTAGAGCACACCCTTGGTAAGGGTGAGGTCACCGGTTCGATCCCGGTTGTGGGCTTTGAAGTTGTGCGGCGCGTGATGAGCATCCTGACCAGGTTGCCGAACAGGTTACCACGCGCGCGCGGTATATACAGAACATAAGTTAATAACGCAAACAAACGGAGACGGAAGGAATGGGCAAGGAGCGATACGTCAGGACGAAGCCGCACGTGAACGTGGGGACGATAGGGCACATAGACCATGGGAAGACGACGCTAACCGCGGCGATCACGAAGGTGTTGGCGATGCGGGGGCGGGCGCAGTTCATGGCGTATGACCAGATCGACAAAGCGCCGGAGGAGAAAGCGCGCGGGATCACGATCTCGATAGCGCACGTGGAGTATGAGACGGACAAGCGGCACTACGCGCACGTGGACATGCCGGGGCATCGGGATTACATCAAGAACATGATCACGGGGGCGGCGCAGGTAGACGGGGCGATCCTGGTGGTGAGCGCGCCGGACGGGCCGATGCCGCAGACGCGGGAGCATGTATTGCTGGCGCGGCAGGTGGAAGTGCCGAGCATGGTGGTGTTTTTGAACAAAGTGGACATGATGGACGACCCGGAGCTGCTGGAGCTGGTGGAATTGGAGCTGCGGGAGTTGCTGGACAAGTATGGATTTCCAGGGGACACGACGCCGATAGTGAGGGGGAGTGCGCTGAAGGCGTTGGAGAGTACGAGCACGAATCCGGATGCGCCGGAGTATGCGTGCATCTGGGAATTGATGAAAGTAGTGGACGATTTCATACCGACGCCGGTGCGGGATGTAGAGAAGCCGTTCATGATGCCGATCGAGGACGTATTTTCGATCAAAGGGCGCGGGACGGTGGTGACAGGGCGAGTGGAGCGCGGGTTGATACGGGTAGGGGACAGCGTGGAGATCGTCGGGCTGAGGGAGACGCGCGGGACAGTGGTGACGGGGTTGGAGATGTTCCACAAGAGTCTGGACGATGCGGAAGCGGGAGACAACTGTGGGGCGTTGTTGAGAGGGATCGAGCGGGACGATGTAGAGCGGGGGATGGTGATAGCGAAGCCGGGGTCGATCCACCCGCATGCGGAGTTTGATGCGCAGGTGTACGTATTGAGGAAGGAAGAAGGGGGGAGGCACAAGAGCTTTTTCACGGGCTACCGGCCGCAGTTCTACATCCGGACGATGGACGTGACGGGCGACATCACGCTGCCGGAAGGGGTGGAGATGGTGATGCCGGGCGACAACGTGAACATGCATGTGAAGCTGATCGCGCCGGTGGCGCTGGAGAACGGCAGTCACTTTGCCATACGCGAAGGTGGGTTGACGGTCGGTGCTGGCACCATCACTAAGGTGGGCGAATA
>JAJYKL010000036.1 GCA_021788625.1 Chloroflexota bacterium | reverse complement strand
CCAGCGAACGCGCCGACAACTGGTTTGATATCGTTCATCAACGGGTAGAGGATCGGGCACGTGACGCCGGCGGCGACGTACTCGCGCACCTTCGACACGCACTCGTCGCTCGTGCCTACGGCCATCCGCATGCGCGGCACGTCGTCGGGGATGACCTGTGCGGCGGCGACGTACTCCGCCTCCGTGGCCGGCCAGCCCATGACGGCCTGCACGCGCCGGACCAGGTCGTCCGGCACCCCGCTGGCCATCATGATGTGCGGCTCCGTCGCCAGGTAGTAGGCCACCAGCTTTTTCGCCTCCGTCATCGCCGCGCGCGGATCGTCGTTGCTGAGCGCGCAGACCAGCAGTTCTGGAATGTCGACCTGCTCGATGGTCCTGCCCGCCCGGGCCGCGCACCTGGCCACCAGCTCCACCGCGTGGCGGATGTAGTCGACCGAGACCACGTAGTTCAGCACCACGCCGTCGGCGATCTCGCCGGCCAGCTCGAGCATCTTGTCGCCCGTCGCGCCGATGTAGATGGGGATGTCTTGCGGACCCGTGTCGCCGTACACCACGTCCAGCTTCACGTGGTCCAGCTTGACGAACTCGCCCTGGTAGGTCACCTCCCGCATGGTGAAGAGCTCGCGGATCACCTTCACGTACTCGCGCATGGCCGTCAACGGCTTCTTGCGCCAGGCACCCACGCGCGAGGCGATGGGTTCCCACCACGCACCCAGCCCTAACATCACCCGTGTCGGCGGGCTCATCTCGCCCGACACCTGGCGGCCCAGTTCCCACATCGTGGTCCACGAGGCGGCGATGACGGCCGGATTGCGCGTCCAGATGGGCAACACGCCGCTCCCGACGCACTAACGCTTCGTGCGCGCCAGGAAGGCCGACATCATCACCACGCAGTCGCGCGCCAGGCGCGTGTCGGCCTGCCAGATCTCGCTGAAGCCTTTTTGCTCCGCATACCCGGCCATCTCCAGCTCATAGGCAAGCGCGTGCTTGTCCTGCATGTAGAGCGCAAAACGGGGCGGTGTCGTTGGCATATCCCTCCCATAAAGTCCAGTGCCCCGATTCTATCGCGGAACGGTGATACGATAAGGTGGTGATTGGCGTCTTCGACTCCGGCGTTGGTGGGCTCTCCGTCTGGCGTGAGATCGTCCGCTTGATGCCTGAGGAGCCAACACTCTATCTCGCCGATCAGGCACACGTGCCGTATGGTCCCCGCAGCTTAACTGAGGTCCGTGACCTGACCACCCATTGCATCAATTGGTTGCTTGGGAAGGGTTGCGCACCCATAGTGATTGCATGCAATACTGCCTCAGCGGCAGCGCTCCATTTCCTGCGCGGGTTGCATCCCAGCGTGCCTTTTGTCGGCATGGAACCAGCCGTCAAACCAGCTGCCTATCACACCCATACGGGTGTCATCGGGGTACTGGCCACCGAAGCTACATTCCAGAGTGAGCTGTTTGCCAGCGTGGTCGTGCGTTTCGCGTCGAACGTCAAGGTCATCGAGCAAGCATGCCCTGGCTGGGTCACTCTCGTCGAAGGTGCGAATACGGAGAACGCCGTGGCGCTTTCAGATTGCCAGCCGCTGGTGGAGCAGGCTATCGTTCCGCTACTGGAGGCTGGTGCCGACTCATTGGTACTGGGGTGCACGCACTTTCCTTTTCTTTCAACAGCGATCCATCGCTGCGTGGCTGGATGGATGGCACGCCATACACCTGGGTATGACATTGCCTTGATCGATCCCAGTCAGGCTGTGGCACGCCAGGTCATGCGTGTGCGAGACCAGCTCTGCCTATCACGACCTGACAGGTCCGCGTCGTACCAGTTCTGTACCACTGGCAACGCAACAGCTTTCACCACTCTGGCACGCTACCTTTTATCGGAGCATCTAGGCATGCGCGCGGCGCATGTGCCCTACGCTGAGATCTTGGAGGCCCAGCCACACCCGATTTTCATGGATACACGCAATTCTAATTAAGGGATGATACTCTTCCCTGATCGAAACCAATATACGGGTCACACGCATTATGTCTGATAGAGACTTGGAACGAATTAACAGTTTACTGGAAGCAGCAGATGCTGTCGCTGAGGCTGAGGCCGAGGCGGGCACACAAGCCCAGAATGAGAAAAACCCAGAGACAGCCGACTCCAGCACGAGTGTACCGGAAATCGTCGCGATTTTGCCGCTACGGGGGGCAATCGTCTATCCGCTGTCCGCTGTGCCTTTGCGCGTCGCCCAGCCGCGTTCGATCCGCCTGATCGACGAGGCGATGCAACGAAAGGTGCCCATCGGTTTGGTAGCCAGCAAGGTGCCGGAAAAGGAGGAGCCGGGACCGGAAGACATATACCGGATCGGGACCCTCGCGACCATCGTGCGCATCTTCAAGTCACCGGATGGCATTGTGAACATGATCGTGCAGGGCAACGAGCGTTTCCGCGTCATGGAATTCAAGGCCATCGAGCCGTATCTGACGGCGCGCGTGGAACTGATGCCCGAAGTCTGGGAAGGAACGCTTGAGATTGAGGCACTGAGACGCAATATCAGCCAGGGCTTCGCCAAGATGGCAGAGTTGATCCCCAACCTGCCGGATGAACTGGCCCAGATGATTCAAAGCGTTGAGGACCCGCGCCAGCTTGCTTATGCCGTCGCGACGTATATGCGCATGGATATGTCTGACGCGCAAAAACTGCTGGAGATGGAAGGCCTGCCCAACAAAATGCTTTTCCTGCTCCAGCTCCTCAATAAGGAGTTGGAGGTGCTGGAACTGGGTAAGAAGATTCAGACCCAGGCGCAAAGCGAGATGGAAAAGGTACAGCGCGAATACTTCTTGCGCGAGCAAATCAAAGCCATCCAGCACGAATTGGGCGAAGCCGATGAGCAGCAAATCGAAGTCAACGAGCTGCGCGACAAGATCGAAGCGGCCGGCATGAATGAGGAAGCCCGCGAGGAAGCCGAGCGTGAGCTTTCACGCCTGGCGAAGCTTCCTACACAGGCTGCGGAATACGGTGTGATCCGAACTTACCTCGATTGGATGGTGTCGCTGCCATGGCAGATCGCTACCACCGACAACCTAGACATCGCCCACGCGCGCAACGTGCTGAACGTGGATCACTACGGATTGCAGGACATCAAGGAGCGCATCCTGGAATTTCTGGCCGTGCGAAAACGACGTCTGGAGCTGGTGGCCGAGGCCGAAGTGCAAGCCCAGGCAGAAACCCTGCAGGCTGCCAATCAGGCAGCCGACCAGGCGGTTGCGGTTGCTGAAGGCGCTGAGTTGGTTGGCGCACCGGAGCAACCCGCAGTGCCACAGCATGAAGAGCCGCAGGAAGAGGAAGACTTGCTGCGGCGTGAGCGCGAAGGTGTCATCTTATGCTTCGTAGGGCCTCCTGGTGTCGGCAAGACGTCACTGGGCGCCAGTATCTCGCGGGCAATGGGGCGCAAGTTCATTCGCATGTCGCTGGGTGGCGTGCATGATGAGGCTGAAATCCGCGGCTTCCGGCGCACGTACATCGGCAGCATACCCGGACGCATTGTGCAAGGCGTGCGGCGCGCCGGCACGCACAATCCTGTCTTCATGTTGGATGAGGTGGACAAAATTGGCGCGGACTTCCGCGGAGACCCGTCGGCAGCCCTCATGGAAGTGCTGGACCCCGAGCAGAACCGCGAATTCCGCGATCATTACCTGGATGTGCCATTCGATCTTTCGCAGACGATGTTCATCTGCACAGCCAACTCGCTCGACACCGTTCCCGGACCCTTGCTCGATCGCATGGAAGTGTTGCAGCTAAGCGGCTACACCGAGCTTGAGAAGTTACACATTGCCCAGGGATACCTGGTTCCCCGACAGATAAAGGAGAATGGTCTGCGCCCCGGCGAAGTGGGATTCGATGACAACGCTCTGCTGCAAATGATGCGTGACTATACACGCGAGGCTGGCGTGCGGAATCTGGAACGGGAGATTGGTGGAATCTGCCGGAAGCTGGTCACACGCGTTTCGGAACAGAAGGTTGAGTTCCCAACCCGCGTCACGGTGGAACTGCTTCAGGATCTGCTGGGCAAACCCAAGTTTTACTCCGAGGTGAGTGACCGGACTGAGACGTCGGGTGTAGCAACGGGTTTGGCCTGGACACCCGTTGGTGGTGATATCCTGTTCATCGAAGCCACGATCATGCGGGGAACAAAGGGGTTCCAACTCACCGGGCACCTGGGTGACGTTATGCGCGAGAGCGCACAGGCTGCGCTTTCTTATGTGCGCAGCCGGGCAGCCGACCTGAAAATCGACGAGAAAGCCTTTGAGCACAGCGACATCCACCTGCACATTCCAACCGGTGCCCAGCCCAAGGACGGCCCCTCCGCAGGCGTGACCATCTCCACTGCATTGGTCTCAGCGCTCACCGGTCGCCGGGTGAAACCCGACGTGGCCATGACCGGCGAGATTACATTGCGCGGTCTGGTGCTGCCAGTTGGTGGCGTGAAGGAGAAGGTTCTGGCTGCGCATCGGGCTGGTTTGAAGACCATCATCCTGCCCAAGCGCAATGCGGTCGATCTGGACGAGCTGCCGGCGGAAGTACGCGATTCGCTGACTTTCGTGTTGGCCGAATGCGTGGAGCAGGTGTGGGACGCAGCGCTTCTGCCTGCTACCAACCTGCGCATGCCGAAACGCAAATCGACTTCGCACGCGACATCTCACCCCATCAGTAAAAATGGCCATCGTTCGTCGTCCATAAAACGAACGGGCAGGAAATAAACGAGTCTGTGTGTAACCCCTGTTTCATAAAGTAACCGGGGTTACAGTGTCCTCCAGAAAAAACTCGGGAAATCTGCCACTGGCCGCATTGCCTGTGCGCCACGCTAAGACTGCAGATCACGCGTGGGAATAACATCCATCCTGAGTTCCATCGCGCTGGCAGCCAGCTCATACGCCTTCTCGTCTATCGGTATCGGTCCCGACGTTGTCAGGAGCTGGAGAGGTGAAATTGCCATAAAAGGGGAACTGGGGCGGCAGGATTCGAACCTACGAATGACGGATCCAAAGTCCGTTGCCTTACCACTTGGCCACGCCCCAACGCTCACGCAGGTAAAAACGAGTTTACCACAACCGGTCCTATATCGACCGATTAATGGCGATCCCTGCATGCCAGCATCTCGTCCCATCGTGGTGCACCAGCGATTATCGGAAGATAGCCATCCGCCTTCAGGCAGACGCTTGACATGTCTGCTTCAGCGTCGTAACTCACTAGACGCGCTCGCGCGGGTCATAGAGGCGGGCATGTTCGTCGAGGGCAAACCGATCGGTCATACCGGCGATGTAGTTGCATACCACACGCTCGCGGGGTAACCGGTCCAGCCAGGCGCGTGGACCGTCGGGCAGGATGCGTGGTTCACTGGCGTAGGCGCGGAACAGGTCTTCCAGCACCCGGTCAGACTTGGTGTGCATGCGCAACACATGATAGTGTCGATACATCGAATCATAGAGGAATCCACTCAGCTCGCGGTTCATGAGGCGTGTCTCAGCCGGGAATGAAACCAGATTCGCGGGCTGCCGGCGTACGTCCTCCACATTCTGCACGCCAGAGAGCTGGATACAGTGATCCGTTTCGCGCAGCAGGTCACTCACCATCTCGTTGATCAGGTTTCGAATCACGCGGTGACGCAGCAGATCGTTGATTGGTACATCGACCTCGACACCAGCCGATTGGCATGCCCGCTGCCACCAGCGCACGTTCCGCACCTCTTCGATGCTGAGGATGCCGGCACGCAGACCATCGTCCAGATCATGCGTGTTGTAGGCCAGTTCGTCGGCAAACGAGGCGATTTGCGACTCCAATGAGCCCTGCAACTCCGGTGCATACTCCGCCGGCACCCGCACATCGTACTCCGTCTCATGCTTCACCAGCCCCTCACGGAACTCATAGGTCAGATTCAGACCCGCGAAGCCGGGGTAACGGCTCTCCAGTTCTGTTACGATCAGGTAGCTTTGCCGGTTGTGGTCGAACCCACCGTGGTCACTCATTAACTGGTTCAGTTTCGCCTCGCCGGAGTGCCCAAACGGCGGATGGCCAAGATCATGTGCCAGGCAGACGCCCTCCACCAGGTCTTCATTCGCACCCAATGCCCGGGCGATGGTGCGTCCGATCTGAGCCACCTCCAGGGTGTGCGTGATGCGCGTGCGATAGTAGTCGCCTTCGGTAACTACAAATACCTGGGTCTTGCCTTGCAGCCGGCGGAATGCGGTAGTATGGAGTACACGCTCCCGATCGCGCTGGAACTCTGTGCGATAGAGGGCAGGTGGTTGCGGGTACGCACGGCCCCTTGACTCAGCGCTTGTTGCGGCAAAGGGGGCCAGTCCGGTACGTTCCAACTGCTCCAGCTGCTCACGCGTCCGCATTATCATATTGTAGCTTCTACCAACACGGCACCATCCAGATCGGGTGGGAGTCTGGCTCTTTTCGCCGCAGCAATGCTTCAGAGTCATCTAAGCTTCATGTAAGTTACACATGTTATGATCGCTAAGTTATTCGACGTCCTTATTAAGGCGCTACGGGGGCGCACTCATGCTGCCCCGACCCGAATGTCCAAATGAAGGCTGTTCAAACTTTTGCGAATCACCTGATTGATAATGTCGAGAAGGTTATCTACGGCAAACGCGATATCGTCGAGCTAACTGCCATCTGTCTGCTGTGCCAGGGGCACCTGTTGATCGAGGATGTACCCGGCGTGGGCAAGACGATGCTGGCCAAGGCCCTGTCCAGGTCCATTGGCGGCTCGTTTAAGCGTATCCAGTTCACCCCCGACATGCTTCCGGCTGATGTCACGGGCACGTCCATCTACAACCAGAAAACCGGTGAGTTCGAGTTCCGCGCCGGACCGATCATGGCGCAAATCGTCCTGGCCGACGAGATCAACCGTGCCACCCCCAAGACACAGGCCGCGCTATTGGAGGCAATGGAAGAGCGCCAGGTTACCGTCGACGGCATCACGCACTCGCTGAACCGTCCATTTCTGGTGCTGGCCACGCAAAATCCCATCGAGTATGAAGGTACGTTCCCCCTTCCTGAGGCGCAACTGGACCGCTTTCTCATGCGCATCTCTCTGGGGTATCCCACGGCTGAGCAGCAAATCGCTATTCTCGACGCGCAGCAATACTCGCATCCCATCGACACGACGGCTCAGGTAACCAATACCAGCGATTTATTAGCCATGCAGGAGCAGTTGAAGTCGGTGTATGTGGATAACCTGATCAAACAGTACATCGTGCAGCTGGTCGATCGCACACGCTCGCACCCCGACGTCTACCTGGGAGCCAGTCCGCGCGGTGCGCTGGCACTCTATCGCACCTCACAAGCGCGCGCAGCAGTGCACGGCCGCGATTACGTCATCCCCGACGATGTGAAGGCACTGGCCAAGACTACGCTGGGTCATCGTGTGATCATCAGTCCGGCGGCCCGGATCAAGGATGTCGACACCGGCAGCATTCTGGAAGAGATGCTACGCACCACTCCCGTTCCCGGCACAAAGGTGCGGGGATGAGTGCAGTTGTGGAAGTCGGGCAGCCTGCGAACACAGGTACATGGAGAACTGTCGCTCACCCGCTCCCAGGCATTCCTGCTTTCTGATACGTCATGAGTAGGTATCGCGTTATCTTGCTGCTCTTCATTGTGACGCTGGTCGGCGCGTTAGGCAGCGGCAAGGCGCTGTGGTGGAGTTTTGCAGGTGCACTGTTTGCTCTGTTGGCTGTCTCCATCGTCTGGGCATGGCTGGGCGTGAATTGGTTGCGCATCAGCCGGCGAACGCTCACCCGTGTGGCTCAGGTGGGCCAGACACTGGATGAGGAGTTTGTCCTCACCAACCTTAGCCGCATCCCCAAACTGTGGACAGAGGTGCGGGATTTCTCCACTTTGCCCGGTCACTTCGCCAGCCGCGTGATTGGCTGGGTGGGCAGCCAGCAGTGGCGTGGATGGCGCATCTCCACCTTCTGCAGCCGCCGTGGGCGCTTCACGCTGGGCCCGCTCCTCGTACGCAGCGGCGATCCTATCGGCATCTACCAGATGGAGCGACCTCTGAATCGCATAAACAGCATCCTGGTGTATCCAGCCGTCTGGCCGCTAAACGACTTCCCATTACCTGGAGGGCACCTGCCCGGTGGAGAGGCTTTGCGGAGGCGCACTCACTACGTCACGACCAATGCCGCCGGCGTGCGCGACTACATGAATGGTGACGAGATGAACCGCATCCATTGGCCGCTCAGCATCAAGCGCCAGCGCCTGACGGTGAAGGAGTTCGAGCTAGATCCCATGTCCGAAATCTGGATCATGATGGATCTGGAAAGCATGGCTCAGGTGCGCCTGTCTGCGTATGGATCCTCTGACGGTGGGCTCACCGAGACGGTTCCGAGCACTCCCCGCACGTTCACCCTGCCCCCCTGGACTGAAGAGTATGTCATTTCTGCCAGTGCCTCCACGGCCCAATACTTCCTGAAGCAGGATCGTGCGATCGGCCTGCTGAGCTATAGCACACATCGCGAAGTATTAGCCAGCGATCGGGGAGAACGCCAGCTAAACAAGATCATGGAGTTGCTGTCGGTATTGCAGGCCAAAGGTAGTGTGCCTTTTGAGCGGGTGTTGCGCGCCGAAGGGGCGCTGCTCCCCCGCGGTGCGACGGTGATTGCCATCTCACCCTCCACTGATGTGAATTGGGCTCTCTCGGTACAGCAGATGACGCGCAGTGGTTTACGGGTCGTGGCCATTGTCGTAGACAGCGAAAGCTTCGGAGGGCAACAGCCGGCGGCCCCGCTCATTGGGGCACTGGCCGAAGCGGGTGCGGTGGTGCGTGTGCTTCGGCGCGGTCATACGCTCGCTGACGCCATCGAGCAACCGATAGCCATATAGGGAAGTTAAGTGAACATGTCAGACTTCTACAAGAAGTCTGACATGTTCACATGATTTCGCTACGTAACAAGCCCCAGCCATACCACCGCCACGCCCAGCGTCAGAACGGTGATGATGACCCCCACTCTCAGATATTCCATGAACGTGACCCGCACCCCCACCTTCATCGCCTGCTCGGCTACGATCAGGTTGGCTACCGAGCCGATGAGAGTCAGATTTCCTGCCAAAGTGGAAGCGGCGGCCAGGGTGAGCCATGCCTGCATGGGGTTGGGAAAGCGTGACACGATTGGCCTGAACAGCAGCACAGCCGGCACATTAGATATGACATTGCTCAGCACGGCTGTGACCAGCGTAAGCGGTGCCACGCCTGCACGTGCCAGTCCTGATACCAACTCGAACAGGTACTGCGACACACCCGTGATATCCAGCGCACCCGTAACTACGAACAGTCCGCAGAACATCACGAGTAACGGCCAGTTCACGAGGCTCAGAATCTTTTCTGACTTGATACGCCGGGTCACGAAGAGCGCACACGCAGCAAATAACGCCGCCAGCGCGGGTGTCATACCTGCCAGCAGTGCCACCAACAGCGCAGCGATCACCACCAGGCTCTTGCGTATGACGGGCGCGTAGACCATGCCGGCTGCAGTCGCCATGCTCACGGGTGCAGGCCGTGGGGAGGCGCTGTCATGTTCCATGACCAGTCCTGATGTCTGCGGTGATAAGGCAGGCAGATCGATTTCAAACGTCGCAAAGTGTCTGTCGTTGAATTCATCGCGATAAAGCAAGCGGATGACAACGACTACGATCACCAGCCCCACCAGCGCCAGCGGTCCCAAATGTGCCAGGAAGGTCAGGTACGAGATACCCGACGACGTGCCGATCAGGATGTTCTGCGGGTTGCCGGTCAGAGTGGCAGTGGAACCCACGTTGGCGGACGTTGCCAGTGCCAGGAGATAGGGAACGGGGTTGCGTCGAAGGCGCAGCGTGATCCCGCACACGAGCGGGGTTAACATCAGAACGACGGGATCGTTGATAAACAGTGCGGAAAGTAAACCTCCCATCAGGACAACCAGCACCAGCAGCACCAGAGGTGAGCGGGCACGCTCGATCACCAGTTGTCCTGCCCAGTTGAAGAATCCGGCCAGTTCCAGGACGGAGTTGATCACCATCATACTCAGCAGCAGGAGGAGCGTGTTGGGGTCGATGGTCGCCTCCGCCTGCGACAGGGTGACGACCCCCAACGCCAGAAGGACACCAGCCCCCACCGCTGCAATAGTTGCCCGATTGAGTCGGATCAGTGGTACACTGCCCGCAGCCAGTGCGATGAACGTCACCAGTGCCACCGCACCGGCTGCAATCTCCCGTGTGAGCACGTTAGTTCTCCATCACCTGAGTGGGCCCACGCAGCCCCTGCGCCAACTGATCACTTGCTCCGTGAGGGTCACCAGAGATGTGTGGCACAGTGTTTCATTCATCCGTATGCTCCACGCAGCGATCCCTTTCACCTGTGCGCAGCCCGTCAGCTGGGACGCTTTCATGAGTGCAGCAAATCGCAAGGTACCTCTGCCTGCCCCGTACGCCCACGTCGTGTGCATTCAGGGCAAAGACAGAGGCTTGAATCTATGAACTCATTTTCAGGACGCCACCGCTATGCAGTGTTAACTCGATGCATCTTCCCCTTATTTCGATTTCCCGACAGGAACCCGGCGCCAGGTAACTGACGGTATCGCAACGGTTACAGACCGGCGACGACTCTGGTTTTAGTAGAGGAACATGGGCTTGCCGTCGACATGTCGGACCTTGGGCAGGTAATTCTCACTATCGTAAAGTTCCTCCACGTCGACGCGCTTCAAGCCCTGCATGATCGTCGAAATTGGCACGCTGGTGTAGGTACCGTTGCGTAGCGCGACCAGCCGGTTGGATGCGCCGCGGCGAATTAGAAGCATGGCCATATTGGCATAGTTGACGGCCACCATCATATCCAGGCTATCGGGCGCACCGGAGCGCATCAGGTAACTGACTTGCTGGTAGAGGATATCCTCACCAGTGATGCGTTTCAGTGCCTCACCCGTGATCTGGCCAATGCCACCCAGCTTGCGGTGCCCATAGGAGTCGGCCTGACCATACTCGACAATCTTTCCACCGACCATCTGCGCGCCTTCCGAAATGGTCACCATGCAATAATGACTTGGGTTGCTCGCCTTGTCTTTCAAGCAGAAACCAGCCAGCCGCTCGGGATCGAAGTGCACCTCGGAGATGATGGCTCGATCCACGCCGGCCAGATACGAAGCCATGAGAGAGGTTTCACCGCTGTTGCGGCCAAACAGTTCCACGACGGCAATGCGCTCATGGCTGCCGGCGCTGGTACGTAGTTGATGGATGAATTCCACGCTGCGCGTTACAGCCGTAGAGAACCCGATGCAATAGTCTGTGCCAAACACATCGTTATCCATCGTCTTGGGGATGGCGACGATGTGAAAGCCCTCGCGATGCAGCCGCTCCGCATAGCTTAAGGTGTCGTCGCCGCCGATCGGCACAAGTGCCTCAATGCCCAGATGATCCAGCACCCGCAACACGTGCGGTGTGAAATCAAATGGTCCTTTGTCGTCGCTCTCGGGTTGTGTGGCGCGCAAAAACTCTGGCACTTCATCGGGGCGAACCTTTCCCGGATTGGTACGACTGGTATGCAGAATGGTTCCACCCGTACGGTCGATGGTACGGACATGCTGCTTGTTGAGTGGGATGATCCATTCCGACTGTGCCGTTGGGTCGTCGAGATTGAAATTCAATAATCCACCCCAACCACGGCGAATGCCGACGACTTCATAACCCTCATCCGTCGCGCTATAGACGAATGCCTTGATGCAGGCATTCAAGCCTGGCACGTCGCCGCCGCCAGTGAGAATACCTAAACGCTTCATACCTTAGCTCCTTGAATGGTGTGTGATATGCGTTGTCCCGTTAACCGAACCGCATCCGGATGGCGGCACACATGAACGGGCAATCGCCCGAATAATACACGGGCTAATTAGCGGCAGGCTGCGCCGCTTTCTCTTTCTTGAAGTCCATGAACCGATAGCCGATGCCCCGCTCGGTGAGAATGTATTTTGGATGAGCCATGTCCTGCTCTATTTTCTGGCGCAGGTACGTAATGTACAGACGCAGGTATTGCGTCTCATCGCGGTACTCCCAACCCCAAACCTTGGAGAGTAACGTCTCATGAGGCACCACCCAGCCCGCGTTCTGCACCAGATGGTAGAGCAGCCGCCACTCGGTGGGGCGCAACTTGATGGCCTGGCCTTCCACGATCACCTCGCGGCGGTTGAAGTCGATGGACAAGCGCTCATCGACCCGGATAGGCGCTTTCTCAACCTGGGCCGGCAACTCCGCGCGCCGCACCACCGCCTTGACCCGCGTGACAAGTTCGCGCGGGCTGAACGGCTTGGTAATATAGTCATCCGCGCCCAATTCCAGACCCTTAACCTTGTCGTCTTCCTCGCTCTTGGCCGTCAGCATGATCACGGGCACGTTGCTCTCCTCACGGATAGCCTTCAACGTCTCGAATCCGTCCATCTCGGGCATCATCACGTCCAGCAGCACCGCATCGGGCAGCATCTCGCGTGCCTTGCGGACGGCTTCCAGGCCGTTTTCGGCCGAGACAACCCGGAAGCTCTCCAACTCCAGGTTCATGCGGATAAAGTTGATCATGCGCGGCTCATCGTCGACGACCAGGATGAGTTTGGAATCTTCGTTAGGCATCGAAATCATTATAATCACGCGAATGCATCGCACCCCGTTCCACCCGCGGCTCTCACCACAGGATTGATCTTTGGCAAAATACAGACCGTACCACGATCATCAATTTACCTATATTAACCAACTCTGACTGTGACCGTTATCAGGACAGAGCGGTACGCAAGGTGCTAACCGGGTGATTGACGAAGAGGTAGCCGGCAGTGCCGCTCATGCCAATGCTTGCGCTCTTGCCATGGAGCATACGCTTGCAGGTCGTATAGACACTGTGCTGAGCCATGCACTTTTTATGCCGATGTGTCTCGCCTTATGTATCTACTGCATCAGCTCTTTGCATACCTGGAATGAATGACTAATAGAGTGCGCTCGTCGCACAAGATGCAGGTTTACCCGTTGAAGGAGGTGAGTGTATGACGCACCGATTACATGGTGATCATCATTTCCGCCTCGGATGACATTTCCTCAATGGAAGGAGGTTGCTTCGGCAAACTATCAGCCGCAATGTTGCCCGAGTGAGAATCTACTGATATCTCTGACAATAAAAGGATAAGGATGGCGATTTCCTCATGTGCACATCTTTGGCGCTTGGGATTGCGGCCAATATCAAGTACATGCACGGCTGATTGTAAACGCATATTGAGGCACCACACTCGCACATCTTATATTTGTGAAGTGTCTTGGCATTGTCACATGCCAACTTAACCGAATTGGGCATTCGGATCAATCGTAATGCCCCAGATCCTTAGCTCGAGCCACAAACTCGCGATATACGTCGAGACTCACACTATTAGGCACAGAATGATCGGTGCCGATGATGTAGCCTCCTTGGGCTTTCATGTCTGGGATAATTCGCTCCATTTCTACCCACATGAGCTCCGGTTGATCGTACAGTAATGCGTTCAAGCCACCATGAAAGGCGAGCTTGTCGCCATATCGAGCCTTCAAAGCTAACGGATCCATCCCTGCCTTCACTTCCAGAGGATTGAGCATATCAACCCCGACATCAATCAATTCCGGCACCAGTGGCATAATATTGCCGCAGGAATGGTAATAAACCGGGAGGCCTTTGGAATGTGCCCACTCAGCCGCTCTATGGTCGGCCGGTTTGAACAGCTCGCGATACATTGGGACCGACATGAACTGATGGCCTTTGTAACCCATGTCGTTGTACCACATTATGGCATCAAACTGATAGCCGGCATCCTCAATCATCTCTAGCAGGGTAATACTACTGTCAAGCATCGTATTGACCATGTCCAATACCCATTCCGGATCTTCGACCATGGCCATTAGGAGTGGTGATCCCACCATATGGGAATATGTCACTTCAAAGCCGAACCAGAGCAGTCCCATCACCCAATCGCCGTGCTTGCGCCAATGGCGGTATTGACTATCTAATTCAGCCCATTGGATGCGGTCTCGACTGGGTTGCATCCGCTCTTTTGCTTTTGACCAGGAGGTGCGATCCTTCACAGTGTAACCAAGGTAGCCTATGGCTCCACTGTTGGCGTAGTACTCCTTGCGCGTCGCACCCCATTGCGTGGTATATACACGGTATTCGGGAGTGGTCTCGATTAACTTTATAGGATAACGCGGGCTGTTATCGGGATGGACCAGCCTTATGCAATCCACATCTAGATATTCAGCCCAATCCGCACCATCCGGCAATCCTTCTCGATGCCAGCGTACAATCGTAGAGTCCCAAGGCAAATCTACAATAGGCACTCGGTCAGCGTCTTTGTGCTCAATCATACGTCGGATACGTTCTTGGCTGGTTAGCCCCGTGCTCATGATATGGTTGTGCTCTTATATATGACTCAGTTCCATAGATTGTTTATTACAAAACATATCCCCAGAGCGGAGATTCTAGATTGGTGCACCTTGCGCTATTACATAACCTGTCTAAAGTTAGAGTGAGAGACAACCGAGTATTGGAATCTAGCCCAAGACACAGGTTACATGCTTACATATTTCCTCTAGTTGCATTCATATCAGTCCTGCTGGTTCCATGTCTCCTAGGATGATCTTATTATCACGCCAAGCTGCTGAGATTCAGTAGTCCACATGTCTTTGGCCATGGCAGACCACGGCAAGTCGATACCCTTCTGGCACTTTTGCCTCAACCCAGGCCTATTAGCGTAAATTTTCCACGTGTTATGATGACCATCAAATCTGATATATGATCGACATCTGCATATTCTTTGATGAGAACTAATCTGTACCTGTGAGAAAATACGGAGCTCATGATAGTTGAGATCTACTTTCCCGATTTATTACGACATCCATTGGTCTCTCGTAAGTCATTCGGTGCGATTCAAAATCCTTTGAAACATCACTACGTCACTCAGCCGTGTCTGCTAGATGACTAATCAGCAGTAATAATGTGGCCTGTGTACTACGTAAGAAAATATCTGGATGTCATCATCGCCGTAATGAGTCATACCATCGCAGAAATCAAAGAAATCAGTCTTGCACTGACTAATTTCTGCGTTGTTCTGGATGATCCTGTGGTCTTCATACTACGAGATTCGGTAATAAGTGATGTATCTGGTACGTTCTTCTGTGTCGTATTGATGTTCCGTCAACAGAGATTTATTGATGTCATAATGAGACCAAGCCATTTCTAGACCAGATTTCCCCACGTATCATGAATAGAATAGGGAAATTCAACGCGCCTATCTCCGCGGCTGTGACCCTTCGCGGTTTTCCAGCACTACTCAAGCTGCATCGGTGCTGATGTAGTTTTATTTTGAAGACCTCACGGTGTCGCAATGACCAATGAGCAGTGCTCACCGCATGTGGACCGTCGACTCATCGCACAAAACCTACTAGGCGTATCCTATCCACCGTCCTATGTCAGACTGGCAATATGCCCATGCCAATAGCGCGAACCGCTTTCCTTTAGCCAACCTCTGTCGATGTATGCAAACCGGACGGTACAATCGGCTGACCTTTTCTGGAATAGTCCAACAAGTGGCATTTCACCAACGAGCCTTCCACGTCGATATCCTTGGGCATTTCATGTTTACAGATTTCAATCACCTGAGGGCATCGACTGGCAAACTTGCAACCGCTCCGTAAGTATTCCTCTGTATCACTCTCGGCAAGCTGAACCTTAGTTGTCCATCGCTTCTTTAGGTCTGTTTCGGGAATGCAATCACGCAAAAGTCTGACATAGGGGTGCTTGGGCTCAATTAATACCCTTTCCACATCTCCCATCGCTACGATATTACCTTTGAACATGATGGCGATCCGGTTGCACACATAGTATGCGGTTGCAAGGTCATGTGTAATGTAGACCATACCCAAGCCCAAACGATCAACAAGTTCCCTAAACAGATTCATGATCGACATGCGTATAGACGCGTCGACCATGGACACTGGCTCATCTGCGATCAAAAGTGACGGCTCGTTCAATAATGAGCGAGCGATGGAAACTCTCTGAAGTTGTCCACCTGAAAATTCGCTGGGATAACGACCGGCTATAGCCTCATAATTCAAGCCAACCATTTTCAACGTCGTATCGATCCGGGATTTGGCATCGGCCTTGTTACTGGCGAGCTTAAAATTATCTATCGTATCGAAAAAATAACGTTCCACCTGGCGCAAAGGATTAAATGTCTCAAATGGGTTTTGAAATATCGCCTGCACGCCAGCAGTACGCCAGATTTTTCCTCTGATAATTGGCTTACCATCCTTGCCACGATGGATGATCATACCTGAAGATGGTTCCTCGAAGCCCAGGATCATCCGCGCCAAGGTGCTCTTGCCACTGCCGCTTTCCCCCGCCAGTCCGAATATCTCACCAGCGCCCACGCCGAGGGAGACCTGATCGACAGCAGTTATCCGGAGCCTGGAGAACATGCTGCCCATCTGATAGACTTTACTCACATTATGAAGCTCAAGAATGGTGTTTATGGTCATCCACCTCCATCAACCAGCATGCCACCCGGTGCTGTTCTCCAACGCTGTTGAGTCCAGGTGCCTTTTCTCTGCATTTCTCCATCGCATGTCGACATCGCGGATGAAACGAACACCCGTTCGGAAGGTCCACTAGCGACGGAGGGGCCCCTGGGGCGCTTTCACGCATTCCCTTATCCCCGAATTTAGGCAGCGAGTTTATCAAGTATTGAGTGTAGGGATGTCGCGGTTGTGAAAAAATAGCCTCAACCTTCGCTTCTTCTATGATCTTCCCAGCATACATGATCCCTACCCGGTTGGCAATGTTTGCCAGTACGCCCATATCATGCGTTACGATGACTAGGGCATTCTGCTGGCGGTCCTGAACCTCGATCAAAAGCTGTAGAACCCCTCTCGACACTACCACATCAAGTGCTGTTACGGGTTCATCCGCGATCATTGCTCGTGGCGAGAGGAACGAAGCCAGCGCGATCATCACCCGCTGGCGCATCCCTCCTGAAAGTTGGTGTGGATAGACTTCGAGAACGTTGGGAGGTAGGCCTAGCTCCATCAGATGCTGTCGAGCCCTCTCGATCATGTCTCGCTTTCTACTTTGTGCGACATGGCTCCCCAAGAAATCGCTAAATGTTCCTTTTAGCTTTACCACCGGGTTGAGGCTGCTCATCGAACTCTGTGGAACATAAGAGATGAATGACCAGCGCAGGGGTCGTCGCTGTTCTGGTTTTAATGAAAAGAGGTCCATCTCTTGGCCAGCGACCCGATACAACACTTTCCCACTTATTAGACGCAGCGGAGGCAGGACGTCGCCAAACAAGGTTTTTACCAAGGTCGTCTTACCGCTCCCACTTTCTCCGGCTATCCCATATACCTCGTTTTCCTGAATTTCTAGATCGACCCCATTTACCGCCTGAACTACTTTTTTTGTTCCGAACATATCCAGTACATAAGAAGATTTCAGTTGTTCGGCCTTAACCACCCACATTGCGTGCCTCCGTTACCTTGTACCTACTCGCTGTATACGAGCCCTTGGATCGAGGAAATCGCTAAAACTCTGCGAAAGCAGGTACAAAGCCACGAAAAGGGCGACTGCCGCACCAACCGGGGCAAAGATCCACCAGTACAAGCCGAGAAGGATTGCCTGGTAATTGAGCGCAAAGTGTAGAACGATTCCTAAGGTTGGAATACTTACATTGGTCAAGCCGAGGTAAGCGAGGGTCACCTCCATGCCCGTCACCCAGATCATGTTTCCGATCAGCGTGGCCAGGGTAAGAGGCATCACATAAAGCAGATACTCATTGATGATCAATTTGTACAGTGGTGTGCCTGACAGGATGGCTGTGTAGGTGAACTCACGCTCGCGCAAGCTGAGTACTTGCGACCGTATGAAGCGGGCATCCAGCGCCCAGCCCATAACCCCAAAGAGCAGAGCCAGGGTCAGGAGGCTCAAATTCTCCTGGATGAGAAGAGCCAGCAGAGTCAGGATCAACAGTTGCGGTAGGACAATGAAGCCGTCATTGACGAACATGAGTACTCGATCGATGGCGCCGCCCAAGTAACCGGACACTAAGCCAACCGTTAGGGCGATTATCCTTGATATGGCAGCTGAGCAAAACGCCAGTAGGATGGAATTACGAATAGCAGCGGTCAGCAGCCAAAACACGTCTTGGCCCAGGGATGTCGTTCCCAGCAGGTGTTCGGGGGAAGGCGGCTGGTCACGCGGCACCAAGCGCCATACCGTTACATCATATGGCGAAAAGAAGGACATGAGGGCTAGCACGATCAGTATGACCATGACAGCCGCACCTATACTAAATCGCGTGTCTCTAAAAAGCGCCCTCAGGGTCTCCATTTTGTGGAATCTCCATTCACGTGAGACGTATCCTCGGGTCAAACAGAGGATTGAGAAGGTCCATTAATAAGGTGCTTGTGGTTAAGGCGATGATCGAAAGAGTGGTGACGCCCATCAGCACGTTATAGTCGGATGTCAGAATTGCATGATAAGACAGGAAGCCTATCCCAGGATAGGCAAAAATGACTTCTGTAACCAAGGCACCACTGAATAAGCCGGAAAAGCCCATAGCGAAGCGGGTGATCTGAGGAAGAGTGGCGTTGCGCATTACGTATCTGGAAAATACTGTGCTCTCTTTCACCGCTCCGATATGAGCATAACGAACATAATCTTCCTCATTCACACCCTGAACGATGAGGCGCATGATCTGATGCGTGGTAGCAGTGCCTATTATGATCAATGACAGGGCCGGGAGAGTGGCGTGGATCAGGACATCCTTAATAAAAGCCCATGTGAAACCAATCGGGGCACCGATTGTATAACCACCCCCCACCGGGAAAATGGGAATGATATAGGCAAAAATGATAATGAGCATCAAGGCAATAATGTAATAGGGCATGGGCGCCAGTACCATAAATACACCATCGAGGATTCTGAGGAACCGATTTTGCCTGAAATATCCAGCTAATCCGCCAAACAAATTCCCTAGAATAAAGATAAATACCATGGTGGTGAAGAGCAAACCGAAAGTCCAAGGTAGAGATTGGCCAATCAACGTCATTACCGGTGTTGGGAAAGATACCAGCGACGGTCCAAAATCAAGTGTAAATAATCGACGCCAGAAGATGACATACTGGGTGATCAGAGGTTGATCCAAGCCGTACAACTCTTTTAGCGCTTTGACTGTTTGCTCAGCGGCTTTCGGATCAGTGTATGCGCCACGATCTTGGATCTGAGCGACGGTCTTCTCAACCGGTCCATTGGGCATTAGCCTGGGAAGGATGAAGATCATTGTGATTCCCAGGATGTTCACCAGCACGTATTGGATAAGCCGCGGTATGAGATATCGTCTTACAAATCTCATTTTTCACCTATCGATGCAGTGCGTAGATCGTAGCCCACGGTTAGGGTGATCCTGACCGTGGGCTTTCATCAGAGTCTTGAGTTACTTGCCAGAGGGTTTTATGAAGGTCAACAGATACTTGTAGTTGGGATAGTGATGGTAAGGGACGGTAAAGTGATTTTCACCGCTAGGCCAGCCAGTCCAGTAGTAGCTGGATACGGCATACGGATCCAGGGATGTCGTGGCTGAAATACACGGCATTTCCTTGATAAAAATCTGAAGCATTTCCATGCCTAGTGGCTGGAGGGTAGCCATATCGTTCGGATCGGTAACTTGTATCTTGTTTAGTATTTCATCGACTCGCTTATTGGTCCAGCGAGAGGGATGTCCAAACTGTCGTTTACCCAGAGTGGGCTCCAGATAACTGGTATTGAACGCGGTAAACGTCCGGAAGAGGTCGGGATTTTCCAGATAGTTGCTTCCGTGTGTCTGGGTCCCGAATACATCAAACTGGCCCATGGCAGCCCGAAGCGAATCAGTCGTGACTTCAAATCGGGCATCGAGGCCAAACCGTTGCCACTCGACCTGAGCAGCAAGGGCGTTCTGATAAGCCCACCGACCAGGTGTGTCAGACGTTAATACGGTGAATGAGAATGGCTTGCCCTGGTAACTCCATTTTTTATCTGATCCCTGAGTTAAGCCTGCCTTATTCAGCAGTTTGGTCGCAGCGTCTGGGTTATACTGCCACGAGCCATATCCGAAAGAGGTCCTGATCGTGTCAGCATCCGTGGGGAATTGGAAGCCACGTTTGATCGCACTTTGAACCAGCCGGGTGGGTGCAGTGGGATCCCAGACTTTAACCTTCTCTCCGCCGCCCACATCAAGGGTGAAGTCCGTTAGCCAAGCCACAAGTGGTTCAACGTACGGTTTGATCATCTGAGGCCCATTCACTACGATGGGCAGCGGGTTCATGGCGGCACACCCATCATAAGCTGTCGTCATGTAGGAAATGGGGTCCATCGCCAAGGTAAGCGCCCAACGGAAATCCGGGTTATTAAAAGGCACCTTTAGGTTGTTAAAGGCTACACCTCCAACACCAGGGTGCCGGTTGGACTGAACAAATGGGAAACCCTTTTCGTAATAACCACGGGCTGAAGGATCAGCTTTCATAACTGCTCGTATACTTGGTAGATCCAGGTCAATTTGATCGACCTCATGGCGGGTCATACTGATGACTCGAGAAGTGAAATCGCCATAATCGACAACCACCAGGTTCTTTGGCTTGGGTTCACCAAATACAACGCCTGTGGGCGTCTTGGCCCAATCGTCCCTTTTCACCCAAGCTGTCCATTTTCCGGCTGGGTCGAGGCTGCTTAGCTTATACGGTCCTGAGCTCAGAGGAGGGTTGTACTCGAAGGCGAAGAACGACTTGGTGTCAACCGTACCATTAACCATGAATTTCTCAAACACATGCTTGGGCATGATCCACAGGCTTCCCCAGAGGTCGACGAAGTTCTCATAGTGGAAACGTGGGTTGGGTTTCTTGAGCTGAATAACGCATGTATATTTGTCCGTTGCCTGAACGGAATCTACTTGCAGTGCAACGCTGGCGTTATATGAAGCAGCCGGTGTAGCCTTGATAAACGCAACTGTGAACGCCAGATCATCCGCGGTGATCTCAGTATTGTCGCTCCACATCATGCCTTGGCGCAGCTTAATCGTCAGTGTCTTAAAGTCTGCGCTATAACTTGGCTGATCTGCAGCTAGAGCATTAATTTCCTTGCCAGCTTCAAAGTCATCTACCCACAACGGCTCGTTCATTACCTGCTGCATGCCACGATCTTGTTGCCGCCAACCCGCCCAATAGTTAAAGTTCGTGGGAGTGGCGTTGGTACCTGTTAGCTGTTGAATGAATACTGTTTCAGCACGGTTGAAACCCATAACCTGAACAGCCGCCGGTGCCGCGGTGGGAGCAGGTGTTGCCGTGACTACTACCTGTTGCGTCTGAACAACTGTCTCTGGAGTCCCCTGTACTAAGCGCGTGACCTCTATTTGCTTGGTGATAACCTCAGGCGTGGACGTGACTTGTGGCGTGGTAGACGTTGCACACGCTGAAAGTGTCCCTATGGTTCCCAATCCAACAAGGCGAAGAAAATCACGTCTATTTAGGATCCTACTGTTTTTGTTCATCTTCTCGCTCTCCTTTTCTGACTGATACGAATCCATTTACTTTTATGGCTCACCCGATCTAGACGGTGAGCCTACCAATCCAGAGTGAGGCGTTTAGATCAACCTATCCATGATTGAGAGAGCGCAACCTGATGGCGAGTCAGAGTTGCCATGATATTGATGAGATTCCGCTGCATTATGGGCATAAGCGTCACTGACAGATGATCTATATGCAGGATGGTGTAACTGTGTTCGACGAGCTAAAATACCGCGCAAAGACCACTTAGTGTAAGTGTTTATCAAAACGCTGGCAGGTGTGATTAGTGAGTTGAGATGTGTTTTTAACGGATTTTTGAAAGCTGTAACACGATGCCACACAGAGGAATTTGAACCAAGCTCAAATGGTGGTCGTAAGCTTCCATGTGGTGAATTATCTGAACATGCCTGTGATGAAAGTTCGGTTTTCCAACTGGCAGTAACTAATCGAAACTTAGTAAGATCTGCCAGAGGATTGACTACGTTTATGTGCGATAAGCTGCGATGCCCGGAGCGCAAAAAAGTATCACACCTGATAGAACATGCTGGTAGGCCTGTCTGAGTTGATATCTTAGTATGAGTTGATGGAATCATTATCCCGATGAATCATCCACACCACTCAACTACCAAAACAGCTAAGTAACTAACTAACCAGGATATTCAGATAGATATAATAGCCTTCAAGACTTGAAGTTTTGCACCACGCACCGTAACATTATATCCGCACTCGGTACGTAAGCACAATTAAGGTGATATATCACAATCTATCAAAATACGCAAGGCGGGCATTATACTCTGCATGGCTCCTGCAAAGTCGTGCTACCCCGTCTTGAGCAGGTCAAGAGCGTGCTGCGGGCGGGCGTCAAAGCTACGGCGGACATGGGCGGCGTTAGTGAACCCGGCGCGCGCGATGAGGCTCACCGCGAAGTTGTTCAAGATGGCCATGATATGAGCGCTGTGTCCGCGGTGCAGGTCACAGAAGTCCTCGTGGAAGGTGACATCCCGCCGTTGGTGCGAACCGCCCTCGATCCCCGTGGCCGACGACGAGGTGCAGCAAGTCGCACGGCTACGCCTCGGTCGCGTCCAGGCTGGTCACCCCATAGGTGGTGCTGTGGGTCAGCATGCCGGTCTTCTTAGTCAGAGTCTGACACTCCAGCTTGAACACCTGCTCCCGGTGCTGCTTCGCCCAGTCCGCCATCACTTCAGGAGTGTCGTGCCCGCTCAGCTTCGCCAGTACCATCAGCACCAGTAGCAGCACCAACCCGTAGCGCTTCCCGCGCGACTTGCGCCCGTCCGTCAGCCGTCTGAAGTGCGCACACATGCTCCCGATGTCAAACAGAATTGTTACGTCACTGTATGCCGGGCACTTAACTTTCGTGCTATCCTTGGCCAAGGCCTCTTGAATTGAGTTGGTTGTTTCATCATACCGACAGCTTTATCGCAAGAGGCCTCTCTGTCACCCTGTCAAGGGACTTTGCAGATGTCATGGGGGGTTCGTGTGTGCACCACTATTCGCTGTTTATAGACTCTTTACACTGGTGTCTGCTCCCCGGAGACGCATGCTAGCAATGCATCCGTTAGCATAGATGCTTGCCGTCAACCAATCTTCCTATTGATCTCATGCAATGCCGCGTGTAGATGCGCCATTTACCACCGCTTCACTCCTGCATTGACCAACAGCGCGAGTTAGTTCACCACCAAGTCCTGTATCATATGTCGATTCTATAAACCACGCGACTCGGAATAGCGGCTCGCTTGCTATACATCGGCCCGAGCAATATCATCCCGGGCGTTGTGATACTCTTGAAAGGTCTGGAGGGCGTAGTTGTCGACCACAATGGTTATGCTGTGCTTTTCACGTTTTACAGATGCGCCTTCCTGCCCGTTCAGGCTGTCTATGCGCGGATGCGTAACCCAGGCATGATAACCATGGTGACAGGCGTTTAATAATCATTTTGAGGGAATCCAGTTTCACACGTGGAACAACCTTTTCCAGTAGCAATCGTAAAGGGAGCCGGCGACTTGGGGACCGGAGTAGCGTACCGGCTGTATCGTGCGGGATTCCGTGTTTTATGCCTGGATTTGCCTAAGCCGCTGGCCATTCGCCGCGCCGTGGCGTTCGCGTCCGCAATCTATGACGCGCGCATCACGGTGGAGGGAACCCAGGGGGAGCGCATCATTTACGCTGATGAAGCTGTTTACACGTGGCAACGCCATTGCATCCCCGTGCTGGCGGATCCCGATGGGCGATCTTTGATTGTCTACCACCCGGCTATTCTCGTCGACGCAGTGATGGCCAAGCACAACACCGGCACACACATCACAGACGCGCCGGTCGTGGTGGCGCTGGGGCCGGGGTTTACAGCCGGAGCGGACTGCCATGCCGTTGTCGAAACACAACGTGGACACTATCTGGGGCATGTTCTCTTTAGCGGCAGCGCCACATCCGACACCGGCATACCCGGCCGCCTCGATGGTTCAGAGGCGCAGCGGGTCATCCGTGCACCCTGTGCCGGCACGATTTATGGGCGTAAGGCGATCGGGGATGTGGTCAGGCAAGGTGACGTTATCGCGCAGGTGGATAACACTGTCGTCCGCGCTCCCCTCGACGGCGTGCTGCGCGGACTGTTGCACGACGGCGTGCAAGTGAGTGAGGGGATGAAAATCGGCGACATCGATCCGCGCGCCAAGGTGGACTTCTGCTACAGCATATCCGACAAGGCACTGGCGGTGGCTGGCGGCGTGCTGGAAGCGGTCTTCACTCTGCGAGAGCGATGGTACGAACACTAATTAACCATCTCGCATGAGAATGTCGGGGTGCCATCGTGTCGCATGCTGAGGGAGCGATTGTGAGTGCCGGACCAAGTCCTAACGAAGGTGGAAGCCTGGCCAGCGAAAATGAGTTGCCTCTTGGCCTCTACGTGCACATCCCGTTTTGCCGCCACCGCTGCAACTACTGTGATTTCAACACTTACGTGGGTTTGCATGACCTGTATGAGCCCTATGTGCGCGCACTACAACTGGAGATTGTCCACCGGGCAGAAGCCCGCCCAGCGGGTACCATACCTGCGGAGTCAACAACTCTCTTCTTCGGCGGCGGTACACCCTCACTTCTAAATCCCGAGTGGCTGGGCGACGTGATACGCACCTGCCGAAGCTCGTTCGGCCTTAAGCAGCAGAGCGAGGTAACAGTGGAATGCAACCCAGGGACCGTGGACGAGGCGTACCTGAGCGCCCTGCGGGAACAGGGAGTGAACCGGCTGAGTTTCGGCGCGCAGTCATCGAACTATGGCGAACTGAAGCTTCTTGGTCGCGAGCACACCTTCGTTGATGTAGCCGCTGCCATGCATGCCGCTCGGCAGGCTGGTTTTGACAATCTAAACCTGGACTTGATCTTCGGCCTGCCGGATCAGCAACTCAGCACCTGGCAAATCACTTTAAATGACGTACTGGCGCTCGGGCCGGACCATATTTCGCTGTACGCGCTAACCATCGAGCAGGGCACGCCGATGTACGATTGGGTTCGGCGCGGCGACGTGCCCTACCCGGACCCTGACGCAGCCGCTGACATGTACGACTGCGCTGGGCAGACGCTGCAGCAGGCTGGCTTCATGCATTATGAGATCTCCAACTGGTGCAAACCTGGGCTTGCATGTGCGCACAACCTGATTTACTGGCGAAACGAGCCCTACCATGGTTTTGGTGCAGGCGCGCATTCATCCAATATCCATCATCGCTGGTGGAATGTACTCCGCCCGGCTGTGTACATCGAGCGTGTGCAACACGGTGAAAGTGCTGAAATGGGGCATGAGGAGATCGATGACCGTACCTCACGCGGCGAGACGATGATGTTAGGTTTGCGTCTGCTTCAGGAGGGAGTTAACCGGGTGCGCTTCGCCCGCCGTTACGGGGCACCGGTAGAGCACTTTTACGCCGCCGAATTGCAGGCGGGTCAGGCACGCGGGTTGCTCGAACTATCCCACGAATTCGTGCGCCTGACCGCCAGAGGTTATTTCCTGAGCAACCAGGTACTATCAACATTCGTTTAGGCCCTGATCGGGCGTGAAACCGTGGAGCACGAACAGGACCGTGACCGCCGCCAGGAATACACAGCAGCGAATTGCTTACTGGCTCCTGCTCTCCCCACCTTACGGATTTGGTGTGGGGGTGGCGGTCACCACAGGCTGGCTCCAGGTGAAGTGACGTACTTCGCTGGGCTTGCTCAGGTTGTTGTATATTCGCTCACCCGTCTTGGTGTTGACTCCCAGCAGTTGTTTCACCTGTACCCACCAGGCAAATGACAACTGGGTTTTGTTGCCCAGAATATCGCGTGTGAGCTTGAGAGACGTCGCTTTCACTTCGAAGATAGGCACCGTAATGGCACCGCTCGGTTGCACCTGCACCACATACCATTCATTGTCCTGCAACACACCGACACTGAGCCATTGAAGTGTGACCACCGAGTCGGTTTCACTGATCTGTGCACCATCGGATGGTGAAATCAATACGGGCGTATCGTATCCCACTCGGGGAGTCGGTGTCTGGGCGTTGATCGGTGTAGGCGATATGGCTGGTGTCGGGCTGGCAAAGGTGAGTGTGAGCACCTGGCCTTCCTTTATGCTACAGCTTGAATCCAGCCCGTTCTGTTGAATAATCGTATCCACACTGACCCGATTCCTTTCGGCGATCGCGCTGCAGGTGTCACCACTCAACACCTGGATGATGATCTGGGAGGGGTGCGTGGCAATTGGTGCCGGTGTGCCTGATGCTTGTTGAAGGGTGCCCGGAGCCAGCGTCGGCGAAGGGCCGGCGGTTGGCGTGGGTGGGGGTATGAGCACTGTGTCGCCCGTGCGAATCATCAGACAGTTGTTCTCGTCCAGATTATTCAACGCCAGGAAAGCCGACAATGGGACGTTGTACGATTCTGCAATACCGCTGCACGTATCACCGTCTTGCACTTTATACTTGGTTGGTGGGATGGGTGTATACGTTGGCAATTGGGGTGCGGCTGATGGAGCGACAGGAGTGATGGTCGAGAGCGTAAACGCCGTTGGCGTCAAGGTCGGAGCGGTTGTGGTCACAGCCGACGTGCCTAGAGCAGCAACAGGTTGAAACGGCGTTCCGGCGGCGGTGGCGGCCGGTAATGGGCTTGATGACTTTCGCAATAACAGTATCGTTCCCACGGCCAGCAGGATAATCACAGCCGTAACACCAAATACGCCCCATGGCAAGCGGGCAGCTGAGAAACGCTTTACCGGTGTATTGGCTGGTTGAGGTTCCGCGATGGTGGGATCAATTTTGGTCTGGAACTCGTGTCCACAGACCGGGCAGGTCGATGCACTGATCGCCACATGAGACCCGCAAGTTGGACAGCGCTGGAAGGTGCTGCGTACTCGCCGTTTATCGATCATCGACCATTCAATCCGAGTTCAGCGGCGTGAGCCTGCATGGCCTTTAGCACAATTCCAATATGTTCGTCCAATGGAACGCCTAGTACGATGGTGGCGCGCTCGATCTCGTCACGATGAACCCCTGCGGCGAAAGCCTTGTCTTTCCACTTTTTCCTCACCGACGATACCTGCACATCGGCAATGTCTTTTGATGGCCTTACAAAGGCTACGGCCGCGACCAGTCCGGTCAACTCGTCCACGGCGCATAGAGCTTTCTCCATCGGGTTCTCTGGTTGAATGCCGGTAATCTCCGGCGCGTGCGACAGGATGGCGCGTATGATCTCTTCGCTCCAGCCACGTTCACGCAAGATGGGTACACCAGTTAGGGGATGACCGGTACCATCGAGCAGTGGCCAGCGCTGGTAATCAAAATCATGGAGCAAACCTACAATCCCCCACTCCTCTTCATCGCCGCCAAAGCGTGTGGCGTAGGCGCGCATGGCCGCTTCAACGCTCAGCATATGCCGAACCAGCGCGGCGTCGGTAGTGTACTCATTTACGAGCGACAGGGCAGCCGCTCGATCATGTTGCGTCGTTTCACTCATTTCTTTCCGGCTTCTTTCACTTGATAACGATCTGCTCACCCATCACAGGTAACGGTTTGATCACATAAAGATCAACCATAGCGTTCAAGGTAGCGGGAACCTCGCGCAGATTACTCCACCATCCACTCGCTCCATATGGCCGTCGATCGGCTACCAAACCAATCGCCCGTATACCCATTTGGTTGCACGTCATTAATGCACGATCCAGGTGAAAGCGCTGCGTTACCAATATAGCGTCACGCAAACCGAAGATTGCCCCGGCCCGGTAGCACGTTGCATAGGTATTGCGCCCGGCGTAATCCAGAACGATGTCACGGTTTGGCACGCCTAAATTCAAAGCTGTACGCCGCATCACCTCAGGTTCATTGTAATCGATAGTGCTATTGTCTCCGCTCATGAGCAGCTTATCAACAACTCCGGCGCGATACAGGTCCACCGCAGCGACAACACGGTCATACAGCATCGGTGTGGGCAGGCCGTTATGAATGCCTGCACCGAAAACCACGGCTACGTGATGATGCGGCACCAGAGCAGGATTAATGTAGATGAGTCCCTGCGCTTTTAGCGCACTCACCAGCCGCGCCAGCCCCGGCACAGCCAGCGCTATCACAACAGCAGTGATGAAAATACGCCTAGCCATGGGATGCCTTACAGTATAAAAGCGTGGGGCAATAAGGCATCTACAGTGGTGACGCTATAGTTGCCATGTGTATCGGCCAGGATGACGGTCGTGTCACCGCCAAACTCACTGAGCACCTGCCGGCACGCACCACAGGGCGTCCCACCGTCCTCGGTAACCACCGCTATGGCATCGAACTGCTGCTCACCTGCCCCAACTGCTTTCACGACGGCCGACCGCTCTGCGCACAGGGACATGCCAAAGGACGCATTTTCAACATTGCACCCTCCATACACGATGCCTTGTGCGGAAAGCAGCGCGGCGCCAACGCAGTAGTTCGAGTAGGGAGCATACGCCCGCGCGCGCATGTTGTATGCCACTTCGATGAGAACGCGAGCGTCAACATCCCAGGACGGGCTTCGCTTAACCTGGCCCTTCCTGGCTGGACGCCGGGTGGGGGCTGTCCGTCTCATGCTTCTCAATGTCTGCTGATTCTTTGCGGGCAACCTCGCCCGCGTTATTCGCGTCCTGGTTCTGGGGTTGCTCATGCGTCACCCTAACTTTCATGATACGCCGGTCACTGACATTAAGCACCTTAAACAGCAGTCCCTGGTAGGGCACCTGCGCACCCGCACTGGGTACTTCGCCCAACTGGTCGTAAATGAATCCACCGAGCGTGTCGCTCTGGTCAGTGGGTAATTCAGTATGGAGTAGCTCATTCACATCATCGATCGGCATGCCAGCCTCAAGAATGTACCCTTCGCCATTCGGCAACGCCTGGAAGGCTGGCTCCTCTGTATCGTATTCGTCCTGAATTTCCCCGACTATTTCCTCCAGGATGTCTTCGATGGTTACCATCCCGGCTGTGCCACCATACTCGTCCACCACGATACACACGTGAACACGCCGGTTTTGCAGCTCTTGCAGCAGCTCGCTTACCTTTTTCGATTCGACCGTGAAGTAAGCTTGCCGCACCAGTTTGTCGAGGGTCTGCTGCCCGCCAGGTTCCGTCGTATGGCGGTCATGCAACACCTTTAGCATATCTTTGGCATACAGGAAGCCGACGATGTCGTCAATCGTCTCACGGTAGACCGGAACGCGCGAATGCCCGGCTGTAATGAGCACCTCAATCGCCTCGTCCAGCGGTGTGTTCACCTCGAGTGCCACCATGTCGATACGCGGGACCATGACCTCACGGGCAACGGTATCGCCGAAGTCGAGTACCGAGAGGATCATCTCCTTCTCGTCCTCCTCGATCAGTCCTTCCTCTTCGCCCGCATCCACCAGGGTCTTCAATTCTTCTTCCGTGACCAGTGATGCGCTGTCGCGTCGCTGCCCGCCCAGTGGAATGGAGAGCACATTGCTGAGCAACACCGACAGGTGCACGATCGGTGAAAGCAATTTACTGCTTAGTAGCATGGGGCCTACTGTTGCCAGAGCGATGGGTTCAGGTCGTCGCACGGCAATGGCCTCGGGCACCAGCCGGCCAAAGATAAAAAGCACCATACCGGTGAGGAACATCGTGATCAAAAATGCGATCACGGTCGCCACCTCAGGCGCGAACCACTGCATAGCGCCAATCCAGGTCGCCGCGGGGGCGACGAACTCAAGCGCTGCGATGCTCGCAGCCAGGACCAGGCTGAACAAGGCGCCCACTTCGGCCGTGGCCAACAACTGAGAGGCGTTTTCAGAAAGGCGGTGTACCGTGTGTGCAGAGGTGACGCCGTGTTGCTCCAGTTCCACCAGTCGTGCACGCCGCATATTCACGAGCGCGCTGCGCGCCAGCGCAAAAAAGGCGCGTAGTGCGGTGGCAAGGATAAATAATAATAGAGACATCACTCATCCGTAGCAGGGGAACCTGGATCGCGCCTGCCGGTATCCTCAAAACCGGGATCCTTTGCACTGGTCCCAACCGCACCACCTTCATGGTCTTGTGCATGCGAGGATGCCCCGTGATGCTGGATTTCCCTGGCTGGAACGCCTGCAACGAGGGTGTCGGGTGGAACATCGCGGATGACTACAGCACCTGCCGCAGTGGATGCTCGAGCGCCTATCTTGATCGGTGCCACGAGCAACGTATCGGAGCCTATGAACGCCTCGTCTCCGATGTTCGTGGGGTGTTTGTTGGTACCGTCATAGTTACAGGTGATTGTGCCAGCCCCGATGTTTACGCTTTCACCTACCGTGGCGTCACCCAGGTAACCAAAATGACCCATCTTGCTGCGTGGTCCCAATGTGCTTTTCTTGATCTCGCCAAAATTGCCAACATGTGCGCCTCGACCAACGTGCGCGCCTGCGCGTAAATGTGAATAGGGACCGACGTCAGCATCGTCGTCCACCTGAGCTCCCTCCGCTGTCGACTGGCATATCTCGCAATGCCGACCTACTACCGTATCTCGTAACACGGTGTTTGGGCCGACGGTGCAGCCCGTTTCGATGCGTGTATGACCCAGCAGATGTGTGTTGGGCAGGATCGTGACATCGGGGGCAAGGATTACGTCCAGGTCAATGTACGTGCTTAGGGGATCCTCGATGGAAACCCCGGCGAGCATGTGCGCGTGGTTGATACGCCGGCGCAGTGCCGCATCGGCGTCAGCCAGATCCGCACGCGTGTTAACGCCAATCAGCTCATCGGGATCGTCGCCGACTTCTGCGATCACCATGCGCTTATCTTGATTGGCAATTTCCACCAGGTCGGTCAGAAAGTACTCCCCCTTTTGGGGATTGGGACGAATGCGTTTCAATGCACCCCACATCCATTCAGCATCCATGCAGTATATGGAGGAGTTTAGCTCCCGGATGGCCAGTTGATCGGGTGTGCAGGCAACCTGCTCCACAATAGCCTTGACGTGTCCGGCCGCGTCGCGTACCACACGGCCAAATCCCCGTGGGTTGTCCACGACAACCGTTAGCATTGCTATGGCAGCTCCTGTCTGCACGCGGCGTTCCACAAGCCGCTCCAGGCTATGTGGGCGAACAAGGGGCATATCCGCTGCCAGGATCAGGTAATGCGAGATGCCTTCACCAGCTGCCGTTCCGTCCGGTTGCAGCACAGTTTCGGCTTGCATGACAGCGTGGCCCGTGCCCAGTTGCTCGGCTTGCAGCACGAAATCAGCACGCGTCCCTATTACAGAACGCACGTCATCGGCTTCATGCCCGACGACAATAATCGGGCGAGTGTGTGTCACCGATTGAGCGATGCGCAGGGCATGTTCGATGAGGGGTAGGCCGCGTAAGGGGTGCAGGACTTTAGGCACATTGGAGTGCATACGTGTGCCCTTGCCAGCGGCAAGTACTATGACACGAGACAGCGCTTGACGTAAGGGAATTTCGTCATTTTCGCGTGGTGATGTAGGCATTTTCGATAAATAAAAACGACCGACGCACGGCGAAAACCAGGTAACTTCGCCATGAGCCGATCGCCGTTAGATACAGGCTGGGGCGGCTGGATTCGAACCAACGAATAACGGATCCAGAGTCCGTTGCCTTACCACTTGGCCACGCCCCAAAGGGTCGTTATGATGTTGTCACCGCGCTCTACATCGCTCTACAGTGTAGAAGGATTTTCATTCTACACTATCCATATGGGTATCGCAAGGTATTTATCAAGCAAGCAACTAACCAGCCCCGGACTTGGTCGCTTCGGTCTTGGCGGTGGTCTTGGTGGCGGTCTCCGTAGCTTTGGATTCGGTGGATTTGACCTCAGTTTTCTCTGCATTGGTCTTGGTCGCTGCACTTTCCGCAGCGTCACTCACGCTGGCGGTTGCAGGTTCCTTCGGTCGACGCTCGAGCGTCTTCTTTTCTGAGGACGATCGGCTGTCGGTAATATACCAGCCCGTACCCTTAAATGCGACGGCTACCTGACCAACGACACGGTATACATGAATGCGCCCACACCGGGGGCACTTCTTCACAGGGTTATCTGTAAATTTCTGTTTCAGCTCAAACCTGTTGCCACAATCAGGACAAGCATATTGGTAGATTGGCATAAGGGCGCATTATACCCTTTAGTGTTGGTCCAGAATTAGAGGAACTTGTATAAATCTATAGAATTATGCACAACCCTTTACAGAAATTCACGGCTAAAGCTTGCTGGCATCGCGCTCTTCCGCTTTCAAGGGCACTTTCTCAGTGGGAACAGGATCGGTACTATGTCCATTGTTGCTCTTTTCGTGCGAGTGGGAAGGATGAGGCGCTTTAGGAGGTGAATGCGTCGTATCGTCAGCTCCAGCCAGCCGATCCTCCATCCGGCGCCACGCTCGCCGAGCTCGAGAGCGCATACCGGCTGCTCCCAGGCGCACGCGGTTCAAGGTGCGGTTTGTGCGATTGAGTATGCGCGGGGTACCCCACTCTACAGCCGCTGCGCCCCATGTCAATCCAGCCCCAAACCCCACCATGACCACTTTGTCATTAGGTCTTAAGCGACCCAGGCTCGCTGCCTCACAGATCGCGATAGGGATCGAAGCCGCACTGGTATTACCGTAGTGCTCGATATTGCTGAACACTTTTTCTGTTGGAATGCCCAGAGCATGCGCCGCCGAATCGATGATGCGGATGTTCGCCTGATGCGGCACAAATACATCAATTTCGTCGGCTTGCCAGCCAGCCCTATACATAACATCGCGAGTAGCATGCTCCAGTATGCGAGTGGCAAAGCGAAACACCTCGCGCCCGTTCATTTTCAGGTAACCATTGCAAGAGGGTGCCTCGCTACCAGGTCCGCCATTTGACTGAACAACCTCAGCCGCTTGCACGGTCTCAGGCATGCTGTTGTAGTTGCTGCGCACATAGAGCATGTCGCCGCCAGAGCCGTCGGCACGCAGGACGGTCGAGAGCACTCCGCCAGGCTGGTCACTGCCTTGCAGAACAACAGCTCCAGCGCCGTCGCCAAATAGCACACACGTATTCCGATCTGTCCAGTCCAGCACGCGCGACATGACCTCGCTTCCAATCACCAGTGCATAATCCACGCTTTTGGCCTTGATCGCATCTGCAGCCATTCCAAGGGCATAGATGAAGCCAGAGCATGCTGCGCTCAGATCGAATGCACCGGCATTGTCCGCGCCCAGAGCATCCTGCACCAGACAGGCTGTGGAGGGGAAGGCATAATCGGGCGTGGAAGTGGCCACGATAATCATCCCTATCTGCGCTGCGCTGATATTCGCGACGTCCAGCGCCTCCAACGCGGCAGCGGTAGCCATGGTGGCGCACGAATCTTTCGGACCAACCAAATGCCGTTGGCCGATGCCGGTCATCTTGCGGATCCACCCGTCGCTAGTATTCACGAGCTTCGCCATGTCGTCGTTCGTCATGACCCGCTCGGGTATGAACTTTCCCCAACCGGTGATATGCGCGTATCTCATGGTCTTGTGGAGATAAGTTAATAAAAATGGAGACTGACGATTCACTCGTGTGAATCTTCAGCCTCCAGCTCTGATCTTTCGCCTTTCACTCGATATATTCTGAGATCACAATACAGGCATTGTGTCCGCCGAACCCAAACGAATTGGACATGGTTACGTGCACCGGCTTGTGGACAGCAACGTTTGGTGTGTAGTTCAGGTCACACTCCGGGTCGGGGTGTTCATAATTGATCGTCGGTGGAATGATGCCCTCATTGATTGCCTTAATGCATGTGATCGCCTCGAATGCACCCGCAGCACCGAGTAAGTGGCCCGACATCGATTTGGTGGAACTTATGTTCAGATCATAGGCCGCTTCGCCGAACACCGATTTAATGGCTTTGGTCTCGTTGGAATCATTCAGAGTGGTGCTGGTGCCGTGCGCGTTCAGGTAGTCAATCCGAATGCCGCGCCCATTGGCTTGCTTGAGTGCCTTGCGCATAGCCATCGCTGGCCCCACTGCGTCAGGTGCGGTAATGTGGTAAGCATCCGCGGTGACACCATATCCGATCAGTTCAGCATAAATGTGAGCGCCGCGTGCCTTGGCATGTTCGAGCGACTCCAGGATTAGAACGCCCGCGCCTTCACCCGTAACAAATCCATTACGAGTAGCGTCGAACGGCCGGCAGGCATGTTCCGGGTCATCGTTGTAGGTGGATAGCGCTCCCATGTTGTGGAATGCCGCCACCGAAAACGGGTTGATGGGTGCCTCGGTGCCACCTGAGAGTGCCACATGTGCGCGCCCAGCACGGATCAACTCGAACGCCTCACCCAGCGCATTCGTGCCGCTCGCACAGGCTGATACGACACAGTAGTTAGGCCCTTTAATCTTGAAGTGCATGGCCACCTGGCCGGTCGCTGTGTCGGGTAACATCATAGGCACTGCAAATGGGCTCACACGGTTGGGACCTTTCTGTAACATCACCGCGTGCTCACCGGTCAGGGTGCCCACACCGCCGATGCCACTGCCCAGTATTATGGCCGTGTCATAGGTGTTTTCGTCATTGATAACCAGTTTTGCATCGTCAATTGCCTGCTTGGCAGCCACGAGTGCAAACTGCGCACAGCGATCAAGCCGACGCGCGTCACGCGCGCCAAAGTGTAAGCCTGGGTTGAAGTCCTTCACTTCACAGGCAATCTTGACATCTGTGATGTTCGCATCGTACAAGGTTATACGCCGGCAGGCAGGTACGCCATGTATGAGTGCCCCCCATGTAGACTGAACATCGTGGCCGAGTGGGCTGATTAGTCCCAAACCGGTAATAACGACGCGGGTTGGTGTTTCGTGATGATTGTTGTGCTCCACTTATCGTCTCCTGGATGGCAAAGAGTCGCACCGGCTGTGTAATACAAAGCTAAACATGAATAACATATGAATGTCTGATACAACTACAACACCCGGTATTCTAACCGGTTGCGGAACCAGTGGGCGGGGCCAGCTATGCAACAACCCGCAAGGCCATGCTCTCATCTTCTAGACACACATCGATTTCAGTGATCAACAGCCCGATACAATCCCAATCGGTGCACCGCACTGGCCCATCGCGAACTCAGATGGACCAGCGGCGAAGCTGTGCGGGTATAGAGAATAGCTCCCTGGAGAGCGGCTAAAAAATCACTCACCGAGTCCGGAGCATAGTTACGCATCCGTACACGACAGGTACCGATCTCGCGCAGCGTGTGTGCGTCACTCCCGGCACTGCCACACAGACCCAGCTCTCTGGCCAGCTCACCGGCCGCCTTGTTTTTTGATCGATCGTGTGTGCGAGCATTAAATACTTCAATAAAGTCCAATTTGTCGCGTAATCGCAAGATGTTCTCGCGTCCCAGTCCTGAGCGCATTGGATCAAGCGGATGGGGCACACCGACGATCCCACCTTGCATGTGCGCCCGCTCAATCACTTCCTCAGACGCCAGACCGCGAGGAATCAACTCGTGGATAAAGAGGCACAGGAGTTCTCCGTCTCGGGTTTTCACCTCTTCGGCCACTATGACCAGATCTGGGGCCAGTAGCTTTGCCTGCAGGGCGCCGTCAATTTGGTTATGGTCAGTAATCGCGATGCGATCGATTCCAATGGCACGACACGTTCGAATGACATCATCTATCCGGTTCAGGCTATCACGCGAAAAGAGTGTATGGGAATGGAGCTCTACGTCAATTGAAGTTGAGGTTGCCATGTAATCCAGGTTGTGTGAGCAAACTGGTTGAGCCTGGTTGCGTCAGTGGGTCTTCATCACGCGGTGCAGCCGCCGCCAATCCTTACCGCGAATTCTGGCGTACAACTCAGGAAACTGCGCCTTCAGCTCATCGCTGTGCGCAACGGTACATCGAATCAGAGCGTCAAGAATTGCCAGAGCGTTGGCGGGCAGTTCCGGCGTGGAGTTGTACTGCCAATCCCGAAACTGCTGGATGGCAACCTGCATATCGTGATAGACACCCAGCGTATCTCCCAGTTCTTCGACCCGCTTCAACATGAGCCTGGCAGGTTTACCATATAGATCTTCGATAAATTCCAGGCAATGGCGAACGGATTTCAGCTTTATGCGCAAGGTATGATACTCGGCGACTGTGGCATTCATCCCCACTTTGTCGCCATATTTACGCGCTTTTCGGTAATAGCTCAGGAATAGACGTGGAGCCAGAGAACGCTCGAGCTGCTTGGCTCGGTCAGGCGCCTTGGGCGGGTGACGCAGAAGGGTGGAAAAATGAGCTTTGAAGCGCTCATAGCGGGGGGTGTCCAGAGCCTGTATTAGCCTCTGATGCGCTTCTTTACGCTTGGCTTCCAGTAATGCACGGACGGCGCCTAACCCGTCATCCGTTTGCAGAGGATTGTCCAATTCGGCTGGGATGATAGTGGCAGGCACAGGTGCAGTTTCCTGGTCGGTTTTCGGGGCCGTATTAAGAATGCTGTCCAGGACGCCATCCGATCGAATCTGGGCAGGGACTACCTGCGTGTCACCAGCCGGCTCGCCGTATGGATCCGCACTGCCCGGACCGTCCTGGCGCAAGGTGGTAATGCTCGAAGAAGGAATGGTCAAATCGATGCCACCCGGGTGTCCTTTCTCCATCACAGACTGCCGCATTGCATCAGAAGAGAGCCAGTCTAGCTGCACATCCAGGTCGCGTACCTGTCCCAACAGGCCGCCAATCCACTTTACATCGTTCGTCAATTCCATGATGGCTGACGGCAATGTCCGGCTGAACAATCTAAGGGCGGCGCGCATACGACGCGCTGCCAGGCGCATCTGGTGCACCTCTTCCACGTCTTCGTTTAGCCGCACTCCCGGCTCACGAATTAAAAAGGCAGCGAATTGTTTACGCAACACAGCCAGAGCCACATCACCGGAGCTTGACTTTCTACTCACCTTGGTTGGGCCAAAATGCGGAGGTGGGTCGGGTACCAGGCGCTGGGCCATTAAGCCTGCCTCGAACTTGGTGGTAATGGAACGGCGCAGATCACAAGCTTTATGCAGAGCCTCTACGAACGTTCGCAATTCGACAGCACTGTCGTCATAAACTTCCACCTCAACGCGTCTCAAACGCGCTTCTTTACCGCGTGGTTGCGCCACGATATGCGTCTCATCCAGGGCTATTTCACCAGCCGGCTTACCGCCTATCAGTATTTCATATACATGGCGCTCCGTCTGTAGCTCAAACAACCGGCGTACCCGCCGCGTACCGGAAAGCGCATTGACCCGCCGCCCCACTTCACCGGTTGCCCTATGCAGTAATTCCAAAGCGGTTATGACGGGCGGGCTCGCGGTGATCACAGTGGCAGGGGGCACTTGATCATCTGCCAGCTCTTCGCTGATCTCCCGGCGGTGGCGGGCACCTTGCCCCGCCGGTACCAGCGATTTGAGCGTCGCTTCCGCATGTCCGGTCAACCGGCGAACTCGTAAAGCATAGCCCGCATTAAATACTCGCCAGTCGACTGAATCGAAGTACGTGTCTCGCTGTTGCCTGACCTCAGCCGGACGTACCGAGACCCCATGTGAGGACGCGTTCGCCTCCAGCCACCGCTGTACCATATCCAGGTCAGTGGTGTCGAATTGCCACTCGATCTCCATATGATCCACAGACATATCCGCCATCCTCATCGGCCACCAGAGACAACGCAGCGGAGGAAAAATCTGAGGCCGTATATAAAGCAGGAAGCTTCGTTATGGATGAACGAATTATATCAGTCAGACCGGGATGAATAACCCGCCGGGTTCTGGTATCTTGCCTATGTGAGCAGAACTGCGCATTACCTTCACCGTGCAGTCTTACACGGGTCTCAGTCGGGCTACCAATACTGGTGGTATATCGTCATTATTAGCCCATGCAAACGGCCGGTTCGGTACTCGCTGCGCTTGGAAGTGCGGCTCCTCAATACGATCGAGCACCAGCCCTGCGTCGAAGCACGCGTTAAGCAGCATACTTAAAGGCCGATGGAAGGTGTAGTGCGCGGCAGGTTGGCCGACGACTCCCAAACCCTTGCGGGCCACCGGCGTCAAGTACCTCATCACCTTAACAGCGTAGTGTGTCACCAGTTCGCCCTCACGGTCCTCCTCCTCGACCAGTTTTGTAATGCCCGTCGAATTAAAGCAGGGGTGCGACACTGAGAACACGAACCGGCCTCCCGGTTTGAGCAGAATGGGGACACTATGCAGAAGCGGGTCGATATCAGCCATATCCATGAGGGCCATATTGCAGGTCAGCGCGTTAAAGCTGGCCTTGCCCAGGGCCAGCAGCTGCTCGCGCTTCGTCGCATCCACCACGTGGTAGCTCACCGTGCCCGCGCCAAAGGCTGTGCCGCGTGCCCTGGCGCGCTCGACAAATACTTCGCTGAAGTCGACAGCTGTCACGTGCATGCCTGAATTCGCCAACCGGCGGGCGAAGTTCCCGTTGCCACATGCAATGTCCAGGATGCTCTCACCTGCCTGGAGCTCCAGCAAGCGCTCCACCGCGGGGCTGATGAGCAGCCGTTGAAAGTCATTGCCTTCCTGCATGTAATCATCCCAGAAGGCCGCGTTGCCTTCCCAGATGTCATGCACCTCATTCGCTAACGCGTCCCAATTCTCCTGGTTCATTTCACCTCCTGTGTATCACAACACACTATACCCTGATGACCACTTCGACTACGTTCTAAACCGGGTGTCGACCAGGTGAGCCGAAGGCTGGTGCTGCACTTTACGCCAACCGACTCGCTCTTCAGGTCGCACCGGTCGGCGTTATTAATACCGCGTCGCGCGACCTGGTGCGGATGGGGATCAACAACGCCGTCGCGAACAGCACCAGGCTCATGCCGACGAGGAGCGTGGGCACAGCTCCCAGGCCCTGCAGCAGCGCACCCGTGATGGCGTAGCCGAGCACCGCCCCCAGCCAGCCGGCGGCAGTGTACAGGGACAGGCCACGCGCCAGCGCCGCCGGGGGGACGAGGTCGGTCACCAGCGCGTTGCCAACCGCGCTGCCGAACCCGAAAGCCGCCCCCAGCGCCATCACGACCCAGAAGTGCCACAGCGACGTCGCGACGGCCAGCCCGGCCAGGCTGGCCAGCGTGCCCAGGTAGGCGAGGTACAGGAAGGGCTTGCGCCCCCCGCGGTCCGACAGCCAGCCCGCCAGCAGCGGCACCGGCATGGCGATAATTCCGCCCACCGCGCCGGTGCTGGCGATCTCGGTGGCGCCGAACCCCAGGCTGTCCATCCGCAGCGAGCGCACCAGCCCGACCATGGAACCCGAGGCCGCGCACACCAGGCAGCCTGCGAACAGGAAGCGGAAACTCTGGCCCAACCTCACCCCCCCGGCGCGGCCGGCCGGTGCCGCTTCCCCCCGGGCGCGCTCGACCTGCTTCTCCGTCAGTAGTGTGCCCGCCAGTGGCGTCAGCAGGGGGATGGCGGCCGTCAGGCTGAGCATGGCGGAATAGCCCCACCGGTCGGCGGCGTAACCGAGCACCAGGCTGCCGATCAACGCCCCCAAGCCGCCGGCCAGCCCCAGCAGGCCGAAGACCCGCCCACGCTCGTCCTCCCGCGCCGACAGGCCCGCCAGGATGCTGACGAACGCCAGCACCATGCTGCCGAGGAACCACGTCAGCGCCGTCAACACGGTGAGTACCCAGACGCTGGTCGCCTGGCCCATCAGCCAGGTGGTGAGCACGGGCAGCGCACCGGACATGATGAGGGGCAGCTTCCGGCGGCGCAGCCGGTCCGAGACCCAGCCCGCGGTGAGCGCCCCGGCGGCGAGGGCCAGGAATGCGATGGCGATGAAGAAGCCAGCGGCCGTGGGGTCGGCGCCCAG
>JAJYKL010000144.1 GCA_021788625.1 Chloroflexota bacterium | reverse complement strand
TCCCGTTTCCTAGTCTCCTGTTTACTTTTTAGGTCGGGCGAAAGATGGTTCGGCGGACGTATCACTCCATTTATGTTGAACTGATAATGCGAAAATGTGGCTCGCCGGTCGACACTGGCTTAACCCGCTGGAGGTGACATGACGAAAGAGGTGCCCGTCCTGTACACAGAGCGACTCATGATCCGGCCGTACACGATGGCCGACCTGGACGACATCCACCGCCTGTTCGATCAACCGGACGATAACCCGTGGGTGACGCCGCTAACACGCGACGAGCGGCGCGAATGGCTGCAGTGGATGGTGGCGCAGACGGGCAAGTTCGCGGGCTGGTACGGGCCCTACGGGGACCGCGCCGTCGTGTTGCGTGATGGCAATATCCTGGTTGGTGCCACCGGCTACGTCCCCGAGCTGGAGCCGTTTGAGTCGCTACCGTACCTGGGCGGCCGCGCGGACGCGCTGCACACGTGCGAGATCAGCCTGTACTGGGGGATTGGCAAGGCTTATCGACGGCAGGGCTACGCGTCGGAGGCGGCGCAGGCGCTGGTGGATCATGCCTTCAGGGTCATGCGAGTGAGACGGCTGCTCGCGCTAACGCACCCCGATAACCTGGCGTCACTCAGCGTCATGCGCCGGCTGGGCATGTACATCGAGCGAGCACAGGGCGCGTGCGGCATTCTGGAAAATCCGCTGCCCTGAACGCCGGCTTTATCACTCAGCCTGTCCGACCACGGGGCCATAGACGCTCTGGACGAGGGCGACATAACCTGCTGTGGCCGCCAGCCGCAGCGACGCGATGTTGTCGGCAGAGGCGCTATAGATTGGATGCAACCCCTCCTGGCGGATCGCATCCGACCAGGCTGCTGTTGCGGCTAAGGCGTAGCCATGCCGGCGCGCCTCAGGGCGGGTGTAAATGCCCAGTTCGCATGCCTCCCGTGTCCGCCGCGAGCTATGGGCGACGCTGACCAATTCACCGGCGGCAAGCACCCCTATGCAAGGGGCGCGCTGGGGGCTCAGGTAGTAGTCAGTGCTCGCAGGCTCGAAACGGTCGACCAACGAAGCATCAGCCTCGTTCAAGCGGCGCGACAGATAAAGCATCGAGCCCAGAGGATGGCGAGGAGGATGCCCCTGCTGGAACACCACCTCGCGGTGCATGCCGGGCGAGGGGTCATAGGCAACTCCCGCGCACTGCGCCTGGTCGAGCAGCCGGGCGCGCTCGTCAGGGGAAATGCCAGGGGACCAGATCGACAAGTGCTCCTGAGACCAGCGAGCTTGATAGAACGACCAGGGTGGCAGCGCACGATCCTGGGTCAATTCTATGTCCTCGCCACGGAGAGGAGGAAGGGTGATGCCCCAGACCGCCTCGATGTGGAGGCGGAGCCATTCGCGTATTGTTACATTGAGCTCACCTGATGGTGATTCCGTCAAACCATCCATCGTCATCCACTGACCTGATCCCACCTTTACATCACCTCGACGATCTGCCCCCGGCACGGCAGGCCGAAGCGCTCACCCACGAGCGCGTTGCCGGCTTCGTCAGCCTCGGTGGCGCCTGGCGCCCAGACGACGACTTGTCCCAACGGACCGTGGCCTGATGTGCGCCGTACTTGGCAACGCCCTTGCCCGTCGATCCCTTCGACGCGCAGCGTCCGCCGGGCGCGCTCCCAGTCGTTGATCTGCCGGCTCGTCCAGAACGGGAAGCCGCGCTGGCGTAATTCACTGATGACGGCGGCGAACGCCTTGCGCACGGCCTCCTGCTGGTGCAGGTGGATGGGGTGGAAGAGGAAGTGCGCCACGCCGCGCACGCGCTGCACCGCATCGATAAAGGGCGCGATGGCGCTCGAGTCGGCCCAGTTGCCCAGGTCCATATCCTGGGTGAGGAAGCCCAGCTCCAGCACGTCGTACAGGCGGTTGTCCTCGTCGTGCCAGGCGATGGGGAAGAAGGGGTGGCAGGTGCCAAATAGCAGGCCTACATTTCCGCGCTTGCTGGGGCCGCGCGTCTGATCGAGCTCGATGCCAGCGGTTTCCAACCAGACGAATAGATCGCCCCAACCTTCAAAGCGTGTGTAGTGGTTTTTGTTTGACGCCACCGTCTCAAGCTGCGCGGCCGCCTTCAACCACTCGAACTGGCGGGTAAACTCAGAGGCATCCCATCGATACTGCTCGTGTTCTACCGAGTTGTAGTGGAACGCCAGCTCGTGCCCCTGCGCTTTGATCTGCTGATACACCTCGGGCGCATAACCAGGCTCGAGGATGCACCAGGTGGAGTGAATCGCGTGCTCCTGTTCCAGCCGCAGCGTCGTAAGGGCCGAGTCGTTGTTGTTCAGGTCGCTATCGTGTGAGATCAGTGCGACTGACTGCACGCCTGGCGGCCAATAGTCGACAAATGGCAGCGCCAGGCCGCGCTCCCTGGCCAGGAGCAGGAGGCGGTTGATGAGCACCTCGCGCCACAGGTCGGCGTAGGGGTACGCAAAGTAAGGCTGGCCGGTGGAGGTGGTCCGGCGGTCGAGTGTCCAGTCGAGCGTAAAGCCGTCGTCGGCTTTAAGGATGCCTTCGTTGATCTGTGCGCTGCCATCAGGCGCGGGCTGGCCGTCACGTCTTACCGGCTCAACCCCCTGCTGCAACGCGACCACCGTGGAAGCCACATCCACAGCCCAGCGCTCGATGACGCCGGTACCAACACTGGTGCGCACGATCAAGGGGCCCATCAGCTCGCCACCCGGCCTGCCTGCTTCCAGCTTGCCGATGCCTTCAACGGAAAGGCTGGTGGACTCCGTAATGTTCCAGGGCATGGCACTCAGGAAACGCAACGGCGTGCCCTCCGCAGGACTGGCGGGGAGCGTGGCGTAGCCCGCGGTGAGGGCGGTGGAGATCGCACAGCCTGCGCGTTGAGCGAGGGAGCCGGATCCGGCCAGGATGATTACCACACCTCCCTGTTCGGCGAACTGCCACAGGCTCTCGGATGTTGTCTGATCATCTTCCGCCAGCGCCACGATCAGGATATCAGCCGTATCGAGTGACACGTGTTTGATGCTGGTCCGTCTGTCAAACGAGAACCCCGCATGCGCCAGGATTTCGTTGACATAGATCTGAAAGGTATTGATCCCTGCTGCATGCTGGCGCCTGGCGAGCAGCGTGTCGAATAACACGCTCAGCCTGGCCAGTCGTGATTCGCCTGCCGTGCTCATGTGCCTCCTGAAGTGCATGATCAAAAACTGATCGTTAATCAGGTTTTGATCATGCTACACCCGGCATAGACTGGCGCCCGTGCAGCGCACCAGCCTGAACCCCATCAAAGTTATCAACCTCCCGCATGGTACGGAGCGGGCCAAAGCCTGGGTAACCAACCGGCGGGAGGGTAGCCGCGTACGGCTGCACAGATCAGCCTGCGCGCGTTGTGATGTAGAAGAAATCGCGATCGTACGGAGTGAGATACAGCGTCGGCGGAACGTACATTTGCTTGAGCAGCCCGTTCGCGATCACCGGGAAATGGGTCACCGTCGGGTTGCCAGGTGGCGTGTAGGTGGTGAAACGCGTGTACCAACCGCCGCCGTTGATATCCAGTTGCATGGCGTAGTAGGCACCGGCTTGCTGCAGGGCGTACGCCAGTGAAGCAGTCGTCAACGAAGGCCCCGCTGCATAGATCATGTACCGGCCATCATGAGTGATCCCCACACCGGAGCGCCAGGTCGTGTCCAGGTTCTTTACGGTATAGCCCCACTCGGCTCGGTTTTCATTGTTCACATCAGGGTTGATGGTCCCCGCGTCCACGAGCAGAGGGCAGTTCTGGCGGGCGTATACGATATCCGGAGAGAGTGTCACGTCACGATCCCACGCCCCAATCTTTACCGTTCCATTCCGGTATATGACCATCGTGGCCAGGTTGTCCTGCATCGCCATCAGCGTGACGCCCTGGTAGTAAACGCCGTAATGGCCGTTGATGGTCTTGAAGCCACCATTATAGGCGGCAATCAGATGATCGGCTGTCTGGTCGGTTTTGGGGATCGTGCCGCTGCGCTGGATGAGCGGAGTGCCCTTGGCTGCGATGGGCTCGGTCGTGCCCAGTACGTAGTGCAACGCGACCTGTGATAGATCGATGCGTACCAGCGCTGCTTCTGCATAAGGTCGGGCCGGATCAGGCTGCAACAGCGAGCGAGCCAGGACTGGCTGTCCTGAGGGAGCCGGCCCGAATGGCTGCCATTCCGTGACCCGATCAGGCATCGCCCCAGCTGGCTGTTGCAGTGCCGTCGACGCGGCAGGGTCGGTCGCAGTTGGCTTGAGTGGAGTGAGAGCCGGCAGGGTTGGCATGGACGTCACTGCCGGCGTAGCGATCACGGCTGAGTCGGTCACATAGGGTGTGGTGACCGCAAGCGATGCAGGCGCTGGAGTGGCAGTAGCCGCCTCCGCTGCTTCTGTGGCGGTGATTGGGAATGCCATGACCGGCTGCACTTCAGGTGTGGCTGTCGCGGGCGGGTCGGTGGTCGCGATTGAGGTGCCGGGTTCGGAAATGGATGTGTCAACAGCGCTCGTTTCTGAGAAGGAGATCTGCGACTGACCACCATTCAGCTTGTATCGCACACTGTTGGCGACATCTTCGATCCTGAATGAGAGGCTCTCCAACTGAGCCACGGCCTGTGGGCCAAATACCCCGCGCAGCGTATCAGCGACATGTGCGCCCGTTTCGGGCGAAATCACCGGTAAGGCGGCCAATGTGATGATCGCCAGTACCATCAGCGCCACCACTATTCCTGTGGTGAACAGCGCATATTGTTTTATTGAGTGCTTCCTTTTGGAAGCAACCAACTCTTTCATCCCCCACCTCAATATTCGATAAATCACAACTCAAACACCCCAGTCATTTAGGTTCGTATATGTTGTCTACATTGAATATGTGCAACCTTAATCCAGGCTCAGAATATAATGATTCTGCGTCACACCCTGACCGTACCATGACATTTGCCTTTACCACGAATCTCAATATATCATGGTAGAACGCCATGAGTCATAAGGATATTCTCAATGTTTTATGGCACGTGTGAGATGTCAAATCCAACGATACAGAGAGCTATTGGTGGAGAAGTAGAGTATTCCGGTGGGAATGACGGTTGCGGCGCCCACCTCGCCCGGTAATTCGCCCAGGAAAGCTCGCTCGCCATTGCGTGGGTTCACTCGCCACAGCTTCTTGCCGCAAAAGGCAGCGAAATCCTCCCCCCAGGTCGTAAGTTGATGGCACGGCTGCTCCAGTGAAATGACGCGTTCGAAAGCGAAGGTTTGCGGGTTGAATACACGCAGCTCTCCATCCATTGACATAAGCACGCGCTCGGGCGATGCTGCTATGCTGTATAAGCGCGTGCCCGCAGTGAATGCGTATTGCCACACCACTCCTTCAGACGGACTCCATACCACAAAATGGAAGGGTTCCACCTTCTCCGGCAGCCCATTAGCCTGCCCACCCGTTATGAAGTAGAGGTAACGAGCGTCAGAAGCCAGACCGGTAAGACCCTGGCCGGGAACAGGGTCATTCCAACTGGCCACCTCAAGCGTGTTCACGTCTACACGCGACAGTCCTCCACCATATTGGCCGTACCGCGCCCACCAGCCAGTCCAGAAGTGACCGTCGGGGCCGATCACACTGCGTGCTGCGGGACGGACAAGTTCTGGTCCCACCGGCGCCAGCGTGCGAGGATTCTGGTTCTCCACCTGGTTCCATTCTGCACGTGGGTCATAGACAATATGGTCGCCGCCTGCATAAGCAGACAGAAACAGGCGTCCCCTGGCAAAGCCCATGCCATATACCTCGCCACCGCTGTTACATACCACTTGCGAATTCCACACATCACCTGTGGAAGGGTCATACCGGAAGATAGTCTGGCCAAAAGACGACGAACCCCAGATACGCCCCTGTGGGTCGGCGACCAGGGAGTGAATTCGCGTGGGTGGCCGGGGCGTTGGGATGGGATTGAGACGTGGTAATGTTCCAGGCTCCTGCATGGCTTCGACATAGTATTCCTGCCCGCGTACTCGCAACCTGCGCTCACCGCTGAGCTGGATTGAGGCACCCGAACCGGCAAGGCGAGGCGCAGGCTGGGACGGGGCGAGCCGGATGCTCAAGTCAACCTGCAGCGGCTCGAAGGTCGCCGCATCATAGAAGTCGAGCTGGCCATTCAGCTCGGTGCAGATGAAACGCGGATTGATCTCCTTCACGGTCGCTCCGGGCTTGCCGAAGGGGCGCGCCACGCCTGAGGCGATCTCCCACAGCCACAGACCCGGCTGCGAGTAGCCACAGGTAATTAACAGGTGTCCGGGCAGACCGCCGTAGACGGTACGGCTATACAGGTCGCCCGCATTGGACGAAACACGTCCCAGGTTTTCCAATACGTGCCGAGCCGGGTCGTAACGCAGCAACACACAACCTGGGTAGGTGCCGCCGTAAACCATCCCATCGGCACCGAGCACCAGGTTCCAGATGTAGGTCTCGTGTTCGTCACGCAGAGCTGGTAACCACTCGCGACGAGCCAGGTCCAAAGCATGCAAGTAGCCGAAGTCGGGGCAGGTGCCAGCCAGCAGCTGTCTATCGTGCAGGTTCAGCAGCGCCCACGCTCCGCTATCGCCAGGCAGGGCGAGGGACTCGCCTTCGCCCGTCGAGGGGTCGAGCAGGATCAAATTGCCGGTGGCGCCGGCGGCGAAATTCGACAGGACCACTTTCTCGCGATGATCCTTTGGGTCGGTAATGCGTTCAATGCCCAGAATGTTGAAGTTGCGGCAGGGCTGGTCAAGTAACTGATACGTCATGTGCGTGGTACCTCATCTTGTGAACTAAATGGCATTGCGCTCGCGGGTCGCTGTCTATTCGCCGCAAAGCCACCGTGCGGCATGCCCCGCTCTGCAGCTTATCAAGCTTGCCGAGCACACAATACGCTCGAACTGGTGAGAGCAGGTGGTGTGAAGGAGCCTGGGAGTAATCGCCAATCCAGAAGCCAGCGGCATGGACAAACACCTCGCGGCACCAGGATGCCGGAATGCACCTGATGGAAGCGGCCGGTAGTACGCACCGTGCATGCGGGCTCATTCCCCTATCGCGCACAGGAATTCGCTCACGTCGAACACCAAGCCGAAGGCCAGCGAGACGCGCCACAATGCCTCCTCCTTGTGCTCCTCCCTACGCGCAGTTTCGCGATTCTCAACCGCCGTGACAGCCTGCCGGAAGACCGAGCACATGAGGCCGCGTCGACTCATGTCCAGCATGCCGCCTGGTGACATTAACAGGCACCAGTTGATGGCAAAGCCGGCGTAAATCAGGTGGTTCACGCCAGCAGCTTTACACAGCGCAAAGAGCTGGCTGGCATTCTCCGCAATACCCTCGTCGCCTTGTGGCAGAGCTTCTGGAGGAAAGCGCAGGTTCTCGAAACCGCGCGCGACGTCCGCTTCATTATGCGGGCCTACAAACACTTGTCCGGCGCGGAACTGCTGTAACTGCCTGAGCGCCGGGTCCGCCTCGATCTGCTCAGGTGATAACTCTGCTCCGGCCAGGCGCAGCGCACGCTGATAGCCAGGCAGATTGCGATAGTAGTCTCCCCCGCTGACGACGTGAAAGAGGCTCACGCTGCGCGCGCGCACGCCGCTCAGGAGTTTGGGGAAAACGTCGTGAAGAATCGATTGGGCGCGAGGGATGTATTCCACGGCGCGGTACCAGCCGGGGTACTGCGCTCTCGTGCCTGTCTCCCAGGCGTGCATCACCACCACCGCGGTGTGGTCCAGGTCGAGTGTGACCTGGCCAGACTGCCAGCCGCCGTAACCCTCGCCCGGCACTGCCAGTTGCTCGTTGGCGTCGAACTGCTGGTAGTAGTCGGTACTTAATTCGATCATTCGCATGGTCAATGGAATAGCACCATACTACCGCGTTTGTGCAGAAACCAGTGATTGGTGCACCCTTGGAAAAGTGATGACTGCAATTGGAGTCGGATTACCAATATGCGAATGGTGTCCGGGTGGCTGAGCAGGCCCCGCCACATAGCCGCGCCGGCCTATAATGAATCGTGCCCGCCTGCGATGGCCCATACTCGAGTGGCCTCGGCCGAGATGCGAGGTCATGCGCGGCACCGGCTTTGTGACCTGGCGGCGGAGCTCATCCGGCGCGTCGCTGATCGGGGATGAACGGCTCTACAGACGGTCGTGCGAAGGTTGGCAATGAACACGGAATCGAACGCATCACCCGCTCTACCGGAGACCGCCTTCCTGGACCAACTTGACGCGTGCTTCTACCAGGTCGTGATCTTCCGCTCAACGAAATTGCTTTGGCCCCAGGAGGAGGGGAGCGACGGCCGACAGCCTGTGACAACTCCTTAATGGCCGGCGTTCTGGTGTCCCACGTTTCACCAGGGAGAACGGACGATGAACTTAACTCAATGGTTCCGTGACCAACTTCAAACAAGCGCGGGGTGGTTGTTCAGGGGAGTGCAGCAGGCACCGC
>JAJYKL010000143.1 GCA_021788625.1 Chloroflexota bacterium | reverse complement strand
TTTATCGGCTGCCAGCTTGTAGGGTTGATGATGGGCATATACAGGGCTGCGCAGGATACTCAGGCGCATCTCAGCGCCCAATACGTCATATCCGTATTTACTGTCATTCAAAAGACTCACACCATAGGGCACACGCTCGCCAGACTCGTTGGTCGCCAAACCGGTAACGTCAATCCACTGTTGCCCTGGTTCTTCCTCGCCGTTGCAAGCACGCGTAATTGAACCGTATGCGATGTCATATGTTGCCACCGGTTCATCCAACTGTAACGTAAAGCTGAGTTTGAACATTTTTCGATGTTCCTGCCAGTTGACTGTCAAACTGCAGTCGATGGTATCCAAGTCGCGATACAGATAGACACGCTGCAGTAGTGTTGATGAACCCCAGTGGCTGGTCACGCCCAAGCCTACACGTACAGGTCCTTCTTCCTCAACACTAAAGGTTGCCTGCCGGAAGCGACCAACCTCGTCGCGAAACGATACAACATCATGGCTCCAGGTGTCACTCAAGTCATTGATCACGATTCCAGTATTGCCATGACCTGCCAGAGCATCAATGCGGCTGCGTTTGTCTAGCAGACGCACCATTTCACCCGTCGACAGGTCGAACTCGATGCGCCAGAAGGAGTTCTCCAATACATTTGCGCTGACATACAGTTCATTGTGAGCATGCTGCTCCTGCTCGTGCGCCGCGTCGTCTGGCTTGAATAGGGGATTGTCAGAGGCTACTTGTTCACTATCCTGTCGATATACACGGTATCCTAAAGCTGGAAGTTGCGCCACGAAAACACTGCGGCGCTGCCCTACCACCGTTGTCGGCTGAATGCTCTGTGCTGTGATCCGTTTACCCTCGTTGTCAATCAGGGATGAGGAGCCGCGCTCCACCTCGACTGGCACATTCACCGACCAAGGCAATGAATTAAAGATCACCAATGCATCACCAGGGCCGCGTGTGTCGATCTGACTGGCTATCGATTGAGTGGAGATGGCCTGTGCCCGGTTGGCATGGGTGGCTGCCAGCCCATATGAGTCGCGTGCATCTTGATACGCTTCGGGCAGACTGGAACCAGCCAGGATGTCGTGGAATTGGTTGAACAGGACTGCTTTCCATGCATCCTCCATTTCCCGTGCTGGATAAAGTCTGCCGAAGGTTGCCCATGCCGCAGCAGACCAGCGCTCGGCACTCATTAGCAGATGTTCCGCACGTCGATTCTGGCGCTTGACATCGGATTCCGCTGTATAACATCCGCGTGCGTGGTGCTGCAGGTCATCTCGTACAACTGGCACCTGTGCACCCGCATCGATTTCCTGTTCAATCGAACGGAAAAATATGTCCAGCGAACTGAGCGCAATGAACGGCACACCTTCCTGGTGCTGCAACTCATGGATCGACTCGATATTGTGTTTTGTCGGCCCACCCCCGTGGTTGCCAACTCCATAGAAGACAATGAAATTGTGTAAGTAAGACGGACGTTGCTGGTCACATGACTTTACATGATCCAGGAGGTCCTCACCCCACGTGCCATAACTCCTGGCAATGCGTGCCGTTAAAACGGTGCTGCCATCAGGCGACTGCCATAGAAAGACGTTTCCAGGCAATGACTTTTCATGTTGCATCGGGCGCATGAAGGTATAACACGTTAATCCGGATTTAGTAAGGATTTGAGGGAGTGAGCCAGTGTGACCGAATGTATCTGGATTGTAGCCGATCGTTGCATAGCGACCGAACTCACGCTGCAAAAATCGTTGTCCATATAACGCCTGTCGTACCAGCGATTCGCCTCCTGGGATGTTTGCATCAGGTTGGATCCACCAGCCCCCCACCAATTCCCAGCGACCTTCCTGTACGCGAGCGCGTACCTCTTCGAACATGGCTGGGTCAGCTTCCTTTAGCCAGTCATAAAAAGCGGCCGAACTTCCTGTAAAAATTAAATCAGGATACTCGTTCAATCGATCCAACACTGACCGAAACGTGGCGCGCACAGTTTCCAACCCTTCGGGCCAGCGCCATAACCATACCGGGTCGATATGTGCGTTGCCGATGGCGTGTAACGTACCTATGTCTGGCGTCATAATGTTTACTTATTCTCCATAACCGAGAGGTTGTTTACCATATCATGTGAGCTGCGTGTGAATGTACCACCAACCGCAGTGATGGACAAACTTACTGAAGCCAGGGATTGGAGCGGCACTAACTCGAGAGAGGCGTTATGTTCCCTCAATCTACTCTAAGGCACCAGTGTGTGATCTCTATAATTCCCGATTAAGGCACCGCTATCCTTTTAACCCTGTCGTTACAATACCCTGAACGATGTACTTTTGCCCAATTAGGAAGATGATTAGCATGGGTAATAGATATCCCACCAGCGCAGCCATGTACAGGGTGTACAACGTGTTGCCCTTAGGGTCCAGGTAGAGTGTACCCAGACCGACGCTGAGCGTTGTATTGTCAGAGGAAAGCAATATGTTCGGTGTGAACCAGTCGCCCCACACCCATTGGAAGTGGAAAATCAATGCCGTAGCTACCACCGGTCCTGATACCGGTAAAAAGATCTGCCAGAAGATGCGCAAACGATTGCAACCGTCAACTTCTGCCGCGTCCTCCAGGTCCTTTGGTACGGCCGAGAAGAACTGGCGAAACAGGAAGATATTAAATGAACTGCCAGAGATACCCCATAAAATCCATGGCCAGTATGTGTTCGTCAACCTTAGCTTGGCAAACAGCATGAAGTCGGGGATGGTGGTGACCATGCGTGGTACAAGCAGCATGCTAAGCACCAAAACAAACAGCACTGACTTGCCGGGGGCATTCATGCGTGCAAAGGCGAACCCTGCCAGTGAGCTGGAGAGTACTGTTAAAATGGCACTGGGAACTGCGATCTGGGTAGTATCCCAGGCCAGTTTAAAGAAGGGTCTATCGATCAGTGCTTGTGGGTAATTGGTCCATTGTGGTACAGCGGGAAAGAGCATAGTGGGATAGGTGCCGTACTCCGAGTTGAGTTTGAGTGAAGTGAGAACCAACCATACCACTGGCATGATGAAAACCAACGTTAACAGTAAAAACCCAACGTATAGAGTGATATGGTTCCAACTTATATGGACCTTATGACGGCGCGCGAACGCCGGATAAGTCGCAAGTTGTGCATGGTTCATTTAACCGTGCCTCCTTCTTGCGAAACCTCGTAATATACCCAATAGCGAGAGGTTACCAGTAGAATTATCGTTAACACGAGCACTATTACAAAGAAGATCCACGAAAGAGCCACACCATAACCGTAGCGTTGGAAGTCGAACACCTGCGAGTAAACGTACACCATATACATATACAGGTCACCTGGCATGCTCGTGGTCCCCGAAAGACCTGTGCGTCCATATAGCAATATGGCCGAATCGAGGATCTGAAGCGAGCCAATAATCCCCAGGACTAATTGGAAGAAAATGACAGGTGTAAGCAGCGGTAGTACCACGCTGAAAAAGACTTGTACCGAGTTAGCACCATCCATGGTGGCAGCCTCGCGTAGCTCTTCTGGCACACCTTGTAGACCAGCCAAGTAAATCACCATCGCCCCGCCCAGTTGCCACCAGGAAAACATCACCAGCATAAGCACGAAGTGTTCGTTAATCCAGTTGATGGCCGTGCCTGGAACGAACAGACTGAGGAACGCGTTCACAGCGCCGGCATTCATATTAAACATTAACCCCCACGCCTGAATCGCCCCAGCCAACGGCAAGATGGAGGGTAGGTAGTAGATAGCTCGGAAGAGAGATCGGCCTATCATCGCCCGGTTGAGCATGTTTGCCAGGATAAGAGCGAATAGATTCCCCACCGGCACAACCAAAAGGGTGTACACGAATGTGTTTTTTAGCGACGTGTATAAATCGGAACTCTCAAAAGCACGCTGGTAATTACGCAGAGCCAACCATTTGATATTAGAAATATTCAAGCCATCATAGTTCGTGAACGATGTGAGTAAACCAATGATGAGGGGGATAAGCGAGAGCAGCATGAAGCCAATAATCCACGGGGAGGTGAACATGTAAAAATCGCGTATCTCTCGCCTGGTCCGAGTACCAAGTTTGCCTCGATGCCAAGTTTCCCGGACCATCCTGGTAATGTCCTGCATGCTCAGCCTCCTTCATCCTGGGCTATGTTTGGGCGGATGTCTATTGGCATCCGCCCTGAAAGCTTCCTCGATATCATGATACTGGCAGGAGTGATCATTGAGAGGCACTGATGCCGTCTTGAATGGCTGCATTGACTTCCTTCTCGACATTATTCACGAAATCGTCGAAGCTCATCGTACCCTTGATGTACTGGTCATGATACTTAGACCAGGTCGTAGTGAATGCGTCGGGGTAGGTGTAGGGAGTAAATTGCATAATTGCAACTTTAGTGTTCTTGATTTCCCACTGTACCTGGTCATATACCTGTTTGCGCCAGGGCTTATCCTGGGGCATTAGTGGCATCAAACTTCGTAAACCAGGCACACCCCAGCCACTCTTGGCGCGATTATGGGCTGGCTCTTCAGCCATGAACCACTGAAACATCTTCCAGGCAGCGTCTTTATTAGGAGTCTTGGCATTCAGGAACATGCCAGTCCCCGAGACACATGGATTTGTATAATTCGGACCCCACTTGGGAGCAGCCATCATCATCACATCATCACCATTGACCTTGTCGCTTTCGGCCATACCGCTAAACCAATAACCATACTGCACAGATGACGCTTGTGCTGCCTGCCAGTCAGAGCCAGACCAACCTCCTTGTGTTGCTGCAGGTGCTATTACGCTTGGTACACCCTTCTCCTTCTCCCAATCGGTGAAGAACTTAATGGCGTCCAGAGTATCCTTATTCCCACGCAAGATGAGCTTGTCGAAGTTAGGGCTGAATAACGTTGTGGGTGGATTCCATGTGGTAGTTGCCCAGAATAAGAAGTTATTGAGAGGCTGAAAGTCGGTTCCCCAGATAATAATCTGATCACCTTGTTTCTTAGTGAGCTTACCCGACATATCACGCCATTCCTGGTAGGTAATCATCTTAGTCGGACTATCAGGTATGGCTACGCCCGCAGCAGCCCATAACTTCTTATTGATAAAAATGGACATGTCGGGTGACCAGTCCTTAACCATGCCATAACGCTTACCTTTGTAGACGAACAGGTCGTTAACGGGCATCAGGTCGTCAAGCTTAAGCTCCTGGCTATTGGCAAAAAAATCAGTTAAATCTAGGCAAACGTTCTTGGTGACATACGCTGGGATATTCGGCCCCTGCAAGCGGATGCCGTCCACTTGTGTACCGGCGGCAACCATCGAAAAGAATTTCACCAGGTCTGTGTCGATGCGCTCCAATTTTAGCGGTGCGTATTGCTTATTGAAGTCAGCGATTTCTGCATCCGAGATCTCATTGGCGTTGTACATCAACACGATCTTGGCTGGACCAGCAGCGGCTGCTGTAGCGACTGGGGCGGTCGTAGCTGTATTCGCAGGGGTAGTAGTGTTTACGGCAGCGGCGGTGTTAGCAGGAGCTTGCGTAGGTTGAGTTGAGGTTGGTGCACCACCACACGCGGCCAATATGGTACCGGTGACTGTAGTGGTTCCGACCAGTTTTAGCACTTCACGTCGTGAAAGTTTCCTGGCGGGCATGGTTGGGTCCCTCCTTAACATACCGAATAACAGTCTTGTTAACAGTTAACGTGTTCGCGAACAGTATGTAAAAGGATTGCGTTCGGTCTGGTTCACCTCCTTGACGCTACGTTTTACTTCTCGGCTGGCTAAACGTAAACGAGCGCCACATGACTCGCGCACCACCAGATCCACCGGCAAAACGACGTTTTGCTTTACAACGCCTTCTCTCCTATCTGGCTCGAGTTGCCCTATTAGCATTTCAACGGCTTTTCGACCCAGTAATTCAGATGACTGGTGAACGGTGGTGAGTGGCGGTTCACTGATCTGCGCCATGGGTGTATCGTCAAAGCCAGTGATGGCGATGTCTTCGGGTACACGCAAGTGCGCCATACGAGCAGCACGGATAGCCCCAACAGCCATCGTGTCGTTCGCGACGAAAACTGCTTCGGGCTGCGGATCCTGCGATAGTAGATGCTGCATAGCCAGGAAGGCACTGCCTTCTGTGAAGTCGCCTTCCTGTATATAGCGATCTGGGCATTCCAGCCCGCACGCTTGCAGTCCCTTAAGAAAACCCTCCAAACGGTCGCGGCTAGACATGGCGAAAGCTGGCCCAGTGACTGTGGCAATGCGTGTATAACCTAAACCTGCTAAATGACGAGCCATGGCTTCAGCACCCGTGCTATTGTCCATATCCGCAGTGAATATGCCGTCTGCTTGTGGTGAGTGCCCGATCAATACAAAAGGCACCTTCTCACGCTGCAATCGACTGACAAAGCTGTCATCTGTGCAGGCATAATAAACAATCAGCCCATCCAGATAACCTCCACGCACTATCTGACCGTAGGTGTTGGGCTTGCTGGTGGAGACGAGCGATAACATCAGGTGGTATCCAGTTTCCTCGCACGTGGCAGCTATATGTTGGACCAATTCGGCTGAGAAAGGCTCCGAGGTCACGACATTGTAGGGTTGGATCATCACCAGCCCAATAATGTGGCTGCGCCGGCTGGCCAGCGTGCGAGCTGCAACATTGGGGTGGAAGTCCGTCTGGTGGATGATGGACCATACGCGCTCGCGTGTGTTAGCACTCACGCGTGGCTTGTTATTGATGACACGCGACACCGTTGAGCGTGAGACTTTGGCAAGCCTGGCGATTTCTTCCAACGTAGCCATGGCAAAACAGCGTGTGGGAGCGCTCCCGCAAGATACTTAAATTATAAAAACCGTCATCCTTCTGTCAATAGATTTAGGCATACCTAAATTATATGGAGGAGTTTTTTGGCTGTAGCGTAACTGCCAATAGACCAACCAAAAACAAATAGCCAGCACTACGTGTTGTCTGAATGTAGTATGACGTGTGAAGGCCAGCATCCAACTGACACTGGAGGTAACTGCATCACGGTATATCGTAAACCAGTTTTGCGTTTTGTGACAGCACCTGCTCCTGTTCGCCAGATGAAAGGAACTGTAGATGATGCCGACCGACCTCGATCAGTTGGCGATATGTCGCTGTCGAGAGGAGACCTGGTGTATCCGTGCCAAACATCACCTTGGCTGGCCCGATGCGTTCAATCGCCAAACGGATCATACGTGCCGCTCCAGGATAGGGGTAACCCTCATGCTCAAAGTATGCTGGCAGAGCGGCGTTGTCAAACCACACGTTAGGTAGCCGGCCCAGATCGATTTGCTTCAACCAGAGCTGCCATCGTTCGGGGTCTCGTTCAACATCAGCGCGTGGTTGTGCCAGGTGCGCAATGACGATCTTTAGGTCCGGATACTTTTTGGCAATCTGCCGCACTGCATCTGTCTGGTACGATCGGTTGCCCGGTTCGCCTAAATCGAGTGTAAGTGTCAGATGCTGTCGATGCAACTGCGGCCATAACCAGGCCACTGAGTGGTCGTCCAATCGTGCATTACGATGAAAGCCACAATAACCGGAATCGTCGGAGAACTCCAACTTTACGGCTTTGAATACCCCTGCACCGATACATGCATCAAACATCGTCCGTCCCACCTCATCCCATGGATCGATGTATGCCGCTCCCGTGAGATAATTGGGGTAACACTGCAAGGCTGCAGCGAGATAGTCATTGCATTCACCGTAATAAGGTCCCTGCAAAAGCATCGCGCGCTGCACACCTGCCCAGGTCATACTGGTAATCAACATCTCCGGAGTATGGCAGGTAACCTCGTTGAGAGGTGGGATGAGCTGGATAAGCTGCCCACCCATACGAATGCGGCCGTAGGCACCATCGCTGGTTGGACCGGCAGCGTTCATACCATGTATCGTAGGAAAGATATGTACGTGGGCGTCGATCATATCAAACCATTCAATGTAGCAGTGCAGGCGATATCGGTAGATTTATTAACGTTAGCATGTTGCGTATTGCATTTCTTAAAACCGGTCAATGCCTACAAAACTGTTACGCCACACGGCCAGCCAGCCACTGAAGTCCACGTGAAAGGAATGCCATATAGGCTGGATTCGACCAGGCGAGGTTGCAATGTCCCGATTGCCAGCACAATACGCGTGCATTACGGTACTGGCGTGTCCATGCCAGCGTACGCGTACTGGCAGGATGATCTGTGGTTAGCACGACGGTATTTCCTTCTTCTGGCAGAGCGTCGCCAAGTGGATAGGTCTCGTCCACCAGCTCGAAGTCTGCCATACCGCGTGTTAGTGGATTTCCACGATCTACGATATGAACCTGCAAATGTTGATCGGGAGCATAACCATGGTTACGTCTGATCTTTCCGATTAAGTCGTCCCACAAAGCCCACCGGTCATACGCCACCAGCGCATGGTGCAGCACCAAGATACCTTGTGCTGTTTCACCCAACCTGGTCAGCGCATCAAATGTCTGCTGCTCCAGTTCGCCTTTCGTCGGATCGGGTGT
>JAJYKL010000035.1 GCA_021788625.1 Chloroflexota bacterium | reverse complement strand
TCTCCCCTTTTCTGCATCCCGCTAATGAGCTCACCATTGCGGATCATCTACGCCGGGCAGGTTTATTTGTGTCCACATCCGTAGAGGTTTTACCGGAGTTCCGTGAATATGAGCGAACCAGCACAACCGTCACGAATGCCTATGTGACGCCTATTCTGGATCGCTATATCGCGCATCTGGAGCAGGCATTACATTCTGGCACCAGAGCAAAACCGGATGTGGAATTACGCATCATGCAGTCAAATGGCGGCAGCATCCGTACCCAGGAGGCGCGCCGCGCTGGCGTGCGCTGTATCGTGTCAGGCCCTGCGGGAGGTGTGGTGGGCGCTCTGCAGGTCGCACGTCTGGCGCTTGGATTTCCGGAGAAGCTGTCTTCTCCACAGGGTTCTGAACCTGAGTCCCTGCGCGATGCGGTGAGAATAGTCACATTCGACATGGGGGGCACCTCCACCGATGTCTCGCTCTGCGTGGATAAGGTAAAGACAACAACCGAGGCCAGCGTGGGTGGTTACCCCATCCATATTCCAATCATTGACATTCACACGGTGGGTGCGGGTGGAGGCTCAATAGCCTATACAGACCTGGGTGGCGCGCTGCGGGTAGGACCCCAGAGCGCCGGTGCTGACCCCGGCCCTTCCTGCTACGGGCGGAGTGAGTTGCCCACGGTGACCGATGCCAACGTCGTACTCGGTCGCTTGCCAGTGGATTACTTCCTGGGCGGTCAGGTGCAGCTCGACGCTGACCGCGCACAGCACGCTATGAAAGTCCTGGGCCAATCAATCAACCTGAGCGCCAGTGAGACTGCCCGCGGTGTAGTGGAAATCGTCAACGCGCATATGGAGCGCGCGCTGCGCGTTATCTCTGTTGAGCGCGGATACGATCCCCGTGATTTCATGCTGGTGTCATTCGGTGGAGCCGGGGGGTTGCACGCCGTCGAGTTGGCGCGGCGATTAGGCATGCCACGCGTACTGGTATCTCCATTAGCTGCAACACTTTCAGCATTCGGCATGCTAATTGCCGATGTGGTCAAGGATTACTCGCAGACGATGATGCTGCTGGCTGATGGTAACTTCGCCATTCTGTCAGAACACTTTGACCAGCTTGTCAGCCGAGGGATCAACGAGGTAGCTGAGGAATCCATAGCTCGCGACGATATAACCCTGGAACGAACACTCGATATGCGTTATCGTGGTCAATCCTACGAGTTGAGCGTCCCTTTCAGTGCAGATTTCGTTAACTCGTTCCACTCAGCACATGAGAAGGCTTATGGATACGCTCGTCCAGACTCACCGGTCGAGATCGTGAACCTGCGCTTGCGTGTAATAGGCCGCGTACGCGCTCCTTCTCTCAAACAGGCCTCACTGGAGGGACCTGATCCATCTCATGCTTTACTGGAATACCGCATGGTTATGCTTCAAACCCCGTGCAAAATGCCTTTTTACCTGGCAAATAACCTGCGACCTGGAAACCAGATCGTGGGGCCGGCTATCATCGTGCGTGATGACACCACGATACTTCTCGACAAACTCGATGTCGCCAGAGTAGATGGATACCAGAACCTGGTTATTCAGGTGGGCTGAAGTCTACAACTCGCCAGGAGTACCAGACAACCTGGCTTTGACGCCTGTACAGTCGATCCCATATGACAGCACAAACATTTGACCCAATCAGGTTGGAGATATACAAGCACCTGTTTGCTTCCATTGCAGAAGAGATGGGGGTGGTATTGCGCAAGGTAGCCTACAGTCCCAATATCAAGGAACGACGGGACTTCTCGTGCGCCCTCTTCAATGCACAAGGCGAGATGATCTCGCAAGCGGCACACATACCCGTCCACCTGGGTTCCATGCCCCTGAGTGTTGCTGAAGCGCTGCACCACTATTCAGCTCCGGAATACCTAGGCCCTGGTGACATGATCGCGCTAAATGATCCATACCAGGGCGGCACGCATTTGCCGGACATCACTTTGATAGCTCCGGTGTTCCTGCCTGACGAGGAAAAGATACCGTTTGCTTATGTTGCCAACCGTGCCCATCATGCCGATGTGGGTGGCATGATGCCCGGATCAATGTCCGTTGCAAGCGAAATATTCCAGGAAGGTCTGGTGATCCCTCCGATAAAGCTGGTTACGGGTGAGAGGGTCAACCAGGATGTGCTGGACTTAATTCTCGCCAATGTCCGGACGCCTCAGGAGCGGATGGGCGATCTATACGCACAGATGTCTGCTAATCAACGGGGTATATATCGCTTGCAGGATATGACGAGTCGTTATGGTGTCACAGAGGTGCAGGCCTATGGACAGGCGTTGCAGGACTATACAGAACGTATGGTGCGTCAACTAATTCTCAGCATACCTGACGGAGTCTATCGATATACCGACTATTTAGATGATGACGGCCTTGGTCATGAGCACATACCCATCATCGTGGCTATAGATATTGCTGGCGACACAGTTACAGTTGATTTCAGCGGTTCTGCACCCCAGCAGCAGGGAAGTGTGAACGCTGTCTATGCGATTACCCTATCAGCGGTTTCCTATGTGTTTCGCAGCCTGGTCGGGTTGGACGTGCCCAACAATTCTGGTTGCCTGAGGCCTATCCGCATCATTGCGCCAGCAGGTACCATTGTCAACGCAAAAAGACCTGCGCCAGTGGCTGGTGGAAATGTGGAAACATCGCAACGCATTGTGGATGCGTTATTCGGAGCATTGGCAGGTGCATTGCCCGCATTGGTGCCCGCAGCCAGTCAGGGTACCATGAATAACGTAACAATCGGCGGTTTTGATGAGGAACGTGCTGTACCTTTTACCTACTATGAGACTATTGGCGGAGGAATGGGCGCTCGTCCCGATAGCGATGGCCCCTCGGCAATACACAGCCATATGACCAATACTCTGAATACTCCCATAGAGGCATTGGAGTATGCCTATCCGTTACAGGTTCACCGGTATGAGATCCGGGCTGGTTCTGGCGGTGCGGGTTTTCATTCAGGTGGCGACGGCATTCAACGTGATGTTCAGGTACTGACCAGCGCTCAAGTCAGTCTGCTTACTGAACGCCGGCAGTCGCAACCTTATGGATTAGCTGGAGGCAGATCCGGTGCCAGCGGTGCTAATGTTCTAATCCATGACGGTGTTGAGTACTCATTGCCAGCCAAGGGCACTATTCAGCTTGCAGCGGGAGATGTTCTGAGTATCCGCACACCAGGAGGCGGTGGTTGGGGAAGTGTGAATAAATGAAATCAGTGGGCATGCGCATCACCTTACGGAATGATGGCCAACACATAACGTTTATTTTCTGGTTTCGCGGTAACTAGTCAAGGCTTGGGATTTGGTAGGTGGGTGACGTGTTGTTGACACGCCATATGTAATGGTTATAATCATCTTCACCTTAAAAATAGAATAATGTTGAGGTGACCCGAAGTCCTCACTTTGAGGATTTTTCAGCCCGGATGCCAGGGCATAAAGGTGGAAGCTGGTGACATACTTTTGTCAACAAGTATGGAGTCCAGCACTGTGCCGCAACTGTAAGTGGGTGACATTACCTATGTCAGGTTCACCCACGAGTCAGGACGCCTACCTCAACAAATTCGTTCACACCTTCTCGATGCAAGGGGGGAGAACATGATTCGTGCGCCTTAGGGTTCCAGTCAAAAGGCACCCTGCAATAGGCTTCGATTTTACGAGTTATTTCTACCCGATCTTCCACAGAGGAAATCGGGTTTTTTGTTTTTCCGACCATACCAAATCGTAGTGTGTTAGCGGTTATCAGGAGATATCAGCAATGAAACTTAAGTCGATTTTCATTCGGTCGCTGGTCGCCCCGGCCGTTGTTGCCTTAACGGTTATCTGTGCAGCCGTAGCGCCACCAGCATCCGCAAGCGCGGATATCGTCACCGATTCGGGGGCGCGAGCCGCGAAATGGCTTGCGACGAAACAGGAGGCAGATGGTGGCTTTAGCAGTGGGTTCTCGAAAGGCAGCGATGTCGGCGCCACAGCGGATGCAGTGGTAGCGTTTGTGGCCGCCGGCCTGCCGGTTGAGAGCGTGAAGAACGCAGCCGGCCTCTCGCCACTGGATTACCTGAAGGCACAATTCTCGTCTGCCAAGCTCAACACAGGCGAATATGCCAAGATAGCGATCGCCGTCAAGGCAGCGGGGTTGAATCCTGCTCAATTCGGTGGGGAAAACGTCCCAAATCAAATAATGGCTGGTTATAACAGCAAGACCGGCATCTTTGGCGACAATGTATTCGTGCACGCTGAGTCAATCCTCGCGCTGGCGACCAACGGTGATACCGTTCCCACGAAAGCCATTACAACTCTGGAATCTCTGCAGTCACCTGCTGGAGGTTGGTCATTTATGGGCAGCGGTGAACCTGACGTCGATACGACGGCAATGGCAGTTCAGGCACTCATTGCGGTAGGCCGGCCTGCTGCGACTGGAACGGCAGGACGAGGTATGGGTTATCTACACAGTCTCCAAAATAACGATGGTGGTTTTCCATACCAGTCGCCTTCGCAATATGGCACCGATTCAAACGCCAACTCCACTGCGTTGGTAGCCCAGGCCATCATTGCCGGTGGGACTCAACCTGAAGCTTGGGCAGCCCCGGGTGGCAATCCGCTCAGCGCGATCATCATCCTTCAACAACCCAGCGGTGCCTTCGCTTATCAGGCCACTATGCCTGGTGATAACACGCTGGCAACTATTGGCGCTATTCAGGCGCTTTACCGCGTTACTGTTTCAGGGAAGTAAGGAATGCTGGGGAGACCTTGATAAAGGTTTCCCCCTCCCAAACCATGCGGGGAAGTCGGTATGTGTTTGCTGTTATCGCACTAGTCACAGCCTTGATCATAAACCTGGCAGCGCTGATCCGTATCTCGGGTGCACAGGCGACGAACCGGGCAGGCCTGGTGGTTAAGATGAAAGACGGCAGTGTCGTAACACGTTGTATTACATTTAGCGAATCGCAGATTAGCGGTTACGACCTGTTACGTCGTTCTGGCTTACCCCTCCTGGTGGACGCGTCGGGTGGCGTGCAGGTGTGCAAAATAGGCGACAGTGGATGCAATTTCCCTGCGCAGCAATGTTTCTGCCAGTGCCAGGACCTGACCCAGACTTGCATTTACTGGATCTATTACTACCTGGTAAACGGTGCCTGGAAGTATTCGCCACTGGGCGCCGGATCGCAGACGGTTACTAATGGTGCAGTGAATGGCTGGGTGTTTGGTGTCGGATCGGCATCGAGTGGCAGTATCACACCTCCACTTTTATCTTTTACGCAGATATGCGGTAGCTCATCCAGCCAGTCGACACTGGCTCCTGCGACGCCGACGGCTAAGCCGTCCGTGTTAGCCCCTCCGCCACCGGCTGCTCCAGCTACCAAAACAGAGCCCGTCACGTCCGCTACGATGCCTGTAGCCACAACAACAGCCATTAATGCAGTGCCATCAGCCACTTCAACCTTACTGGCCAGTACATCAGTAACGACTGAGAGTACGGGCATCGCACAGGTCGCGACGTCGAGCACGTCCATACCTGAACCGCAACCCACCGTAACGTCTGTGCCCACTGCCATTCAGACCCCCACTCTGTTTTCAACGCCAATACGAATGCCAACGCCGGCACCTGTTGCAACGGATACGCTAAAAAATCCGACCCAGAGCGGACCGAGCTCCGGTGGCGTGTTCGGTTATCTGGCATTTGGAATCATTGCCGTTGGTCTGCTGGCTTTTCTTCTCATATCCCGCCGGGGAGCGGGACAGGCGAAACCATGACAACTAATGAAGTTCCGGTCCGTCGCATCCTCTCACCCGCGGGCCAAGGTAAGGTAGGCATTGCACCAGGGGATACGTCACAACCTGACCTTGTTAAGCTTTCCAAGCGGGCGAGCCAGAAAGTCCATGGTGGATCGTCCAGCGCAAGCCGCAACGCACTTCAGCGCGCGTTGAGTGTAAGTATCTATGCTCTCGCGACTCTCATTGGCCTCACTGCTTTTATCTATCCATTTTTCACTCTATCCAGCCAGGCGTCCGTGAGCGCGTCACAACAGATGGCTCATGGCTCCGATTCGCCACTCGTCCTGGCTTTACTCATTGGCCTGTGCCTGGCTGCATTGGCCGTCGAAGCCCAGGGTCAGGCTTTGAACGCCAAGCTCATCGCTTTGTTAGGAATCCTGGTCGCGATCAATAGCGCCTTGCGTCTGGCCGAAGCAGTGGTACGGGGACCAGGCGGATTCAGTCCAGTATTCATGCTCATTATCTTGTGTGGTTACGTTTTTGGATCGCGTTTCGGTTTTCTAATGGGGATATTGACGTTACTGGTTTCGGGCATCATCACCGGTGGAGTTGGCCCATGGCTGCCATACCAGATGTTCACCGCAGGTTGGATGGGCATGAGTGCGGGATGGCTCGGTCAAGTAGTGGCCATGCTCAGTCGAATGCTACCGAAACGACTTACCTCACAGACTTCAGCCAGCCGTGCGTCGCGGCTGGAATTGGGCCCTTTGCTGGTTTACGGTGTATGGTGGGGGTTCCTATACGGAGCGGTTATGAATCTCTGGTTTTGGCCTTTCCAGGCCGGTGATCCGGCGCAAAGCTGGCAGGCAGGCCTGACGTTTGTGCAAGGCGTGCAGCGCTACGCAGCTTTCTATCTGGCCACATCATTTGTTTGGGATGCTTTTGCCGCTGTAGGTAACATTGCCATGCTGGTGCTATTCGGACTGCCCACCCTGAAGGTTCTGCGTCGCTTTAAGGATCGTTTCCTGTTCACTGTGGACTCTCATGAGTTAGCACTTGAGGGTACCTGAGCTGCTGCGTCTCTGAATCATGCATCTACGTACCTGGCTCGTGTGGATCGCCAGCATCGTTATCGTTGCGCTTTCCACACGCAACCCGCTCTACCTCGCGCTGATATTACTCATTGTGCTGGTGGTCAGTACACGTGTGATCCAGGTGAATGGTTCCACTCAACCGGCATGGTGGTGGCGTTTTGGTCTCGTGGTCATCCCGTTATCCGCTGTCATGAACGCTGTCACCGTTCATTTTGGTGATACTGTGTTATTCACAATACCCGGCAGCATCCCACTTTTGAGCGGCATCGTGACACTCGAGGCACTCGTCTACGGTGCGTTGAACGGTCTGGTGATCACTGTCGTGATTGCAGCGTTCAGTGTTTTCAATCTTGCCGTTCCGGCCTACCAACTGGTGCGCAGCACCCCGCGTGCGTTCCAGTCAATGGGGATCACTGTCGGCATCGCGCTTTCCTTCATCCCGCAGACGATGCGGCGCTTTAGGGAAGTACGCGAAGCGCAGGCCGTGCGCGGACACCGTGTCCGGAGCCTGCGTGACTGGCTACCTCTGTGGCTGCCGTTGCTGATCGGTGGTCTGGAACAGTCTACGCAACTCTCGGAGGCAATGGTCGCGCGCGGTTTCGGCGCCACACAAGACCGCTCAGCATCCATACGAACGCGGGCGCTACTGGCATCAGGTCTTGGGCTGGTGCTGGTTGGCTGGCTGTGGCGATTCACAATTCACTTAGCGTTCGATGTGGGTGCTCTTATCATGCTGGTGGGCACCGCATTGGTCGTTGTCGGGCTATGGTGGAGTGGCCGGACGGTTCCCCATACTGTCTTCCGTCCGCAGGCATTCACACCCCTGGACGCAATATGCCTTGCTGTAAGCGTGTTTATCACACTATTGCTGCTCGTGCCTCTCTCCATCTTCACCCTTGACTCCGTTAACTATTACCCCTATCCCGCACTTTCCCTGCCCCAATTCGATCCTCTATTGGGGCTGTTTATGTTGGGTTGGCTTATGCCCATTGTGGTGCTGGCCTGGAGTTCGCACATGGAGGATTCTAAAACCAAAGTGTGAGATCACGCCGGAGGTGATATGGAATAGAGATCATCCCGTGTGAGTGGCACATGGCTGCGACCTTGCTCCATCTTGGCCAGGAGCGACTGGTTGACATTAATGCGTCCCGCCTCAAACCCGTAAACAGAGCCGCTCATAAAAAGCTTCCATGTTCGATAGATGGTCTCATCCGTAATCCTCACGGCATCGTCGTGATGTGCTTCCAACCGCATCAGCCATCGCCGCAAGGTATATGCGTAATGCTCACGCAGATTCTCCACATCACGCACCTCAAACCCTGCTTCTTCCGCGAGTCGATTCACATCACTTACAGGCTCCAACTCACCGTCGGGGAAAATGTAACTCTGCGAAAAACGCCCTGAACCCACTACACGGTCATTAATAAAGTGAGCCCACGCTGTCTGGTGGCCCAGGTTGCTGGCATAGGGGTGTACGGAGATACCATGGTTCAGGAACAGGCCACCCGGTTTGAGCAGCCGATATGTTTGAGCGAAGTATTCCGGCAGGTGACTGCGACCGACGTGCTCAAACATTCCTACACTTACCATCTTGTCGAAATGCTCATCCTGCAGGTCGCGGTAATCCAGCAGCCGGACACTTACGCGACTGGCCATATCCACAGCACCAATGCGTTGGTTCGCCAGCTCAACCTGCCTGGCACTCAACGTGACCCCGAGCGCCTGCACGCCATAGTGCTGAGCGGCATAGAGCACTAATCCACCCCACCCGCAACCGATATCCAGCAGGGATTCGCCAGGTTGTAACCGGAGCTTGCGGCATATATATTCCAGTTTTTGTTCTTGTGCTGTATCGATATCTTCAGAGCCTGTTTTAAAGTAGGCACACGAGTAGCACATGCGTTGATCCAGCCATAGACTATAGAACTCATTACCCACATCGTAGTGATACTGCACAGCAGTTTTGTCACGTTCCCTGGAGTGTTTTTCTCCAGAAAGCTGTAGCGGTCCACGAGTGATGGGCACGGTTGAAGCGTCCGCGGGTAAAGCATCCCTCAGACGCAGTAAAGTCCACACGTCGTGTGGAGACTCGAGGTGATTGCCTAATTCATCAAATAGTGTGAAGGCGTTCACCATGTCGCCTTCGATGTCGAAATCACCTCGAATGTAGCTTTCGGCCAGCGAGAGTTCCACCGGAACGCTGAACATGCGACGTACCGAGCCAGGTGTCTTAAGCACCAGTGTGAAGCGTGGGTTGGAGATATCCTCCATCAGGGTGTTATCCCATAAACGAATCGCGAACTCCCGTGGTGGCGGAAGTAGGAGATTCAGAAATGCACTAACTACGTCGGCAGGTTGTGTCGTAGCTGCTAATGGTGGCATCGTTCGAGCCATCGTATTTGCCTCCCTCAAGCATTCACAATGTGATCGAACAAGTACCGATTCAGTTTAGCACCATCGAAAACGATCTGACATCGCTCGGAGCCAATCCTTCGACCGTTTACATTCGCCAGCGAACCATCACCACGGAAGGTGTGCGAGATCAACATTTCCACCCGAGAGGATGATGCCTGCGTGCCGGCCAGACAGATCAATCTTATGGCTGAGCAAGGCTGCGAGTGGCACGGCCCCTGATGGCTCGACGACGATCTTCATCCGTTCCCACAACAGCCGCATGGCCAGTACGATTGCCTCCTCGCTCACGGTCACAATCTGTGAGACAAGGCGCTGCATAATGGGGAACGTCCTGTCGCCCAGGGAGGTCCGAAGCCCATCTGCTATCGTGTCAGGATGTACAACCGGGAGAATATGCCCTGCTGCCATTGATCGCTGCGCATCATCTGCGCGTTCCGGCTCCACACCGATCACGCGCGCCGTGGGTAGCAGTTCGGTTACGGCCAGAGCTGTTCCGCTGATGAGCCCTCCCCCACCCACGGGTGCCAACACCACGTCAAGCTCAGGCATGTCCTCACACAATTCCAATGCGCAGGTACCCTGACCGGCTATAACACGGTAGTCGTTGTAAGGGTGTATGACTGCAGCATCGGTTTTCGCTACAACAGCAGCAAGCTCCTGTTCACGTGCCTTCAGATCAGGTGCGCATGTAAAGACCTTGGCCCCATACTCTTCCACCGCGACACGCTTGATGGGCGGTGCATTCTCCGGCATTACGACATACGCCTGCACGCCGCGCCAGCGTGCGGCCAGCGCCACGGCTGCGGCGTGGTTACCTGATGAATGTGTCGCCACCCCATGTATGGCCCCAGCATCGGTGAGAGAGAACACTGCGTTGGTCGCACCGCGGATTTTGAAGGCACCAACCTTTTGGAAGTTCTCACACTTAAAAAACAGATGTGCACCGCACATGCGGTCGAGAGTAGACGAAGTGAGCACCGGCGTTCGGTGAATTCGCTGGCCAATTCGCCGGGAAGCTGCACGGATATCGGCGAGAGTGGGTTCGTTATTCATGAAGGTTTAACCGTCTTCTTTATCGCTTGCCAAGCTCGCGCACAGTTTGGATCAACGTGGCAATATTCTCCTCAGGCGTCTCGCCTCCGACCTGATCTCCTGTGCCAATAATCAGACGTGGAGATCCGCTAAAAGCTTCCAGAATCTCAGTGACCTCACGCCGAACGTCGCCTGGTTGACCGCGGATAAGTGCATTCACGGTATGCACATTCCCATTGAAGGTAGTGCGTTCAGCTAATACAGATCGCACCAACTGTAAATCGGTAACATCGCCACCCGGCGGGCGCTCGAAGGGACATATGCAATCCAGTCCCAGGCCTGCCAGTTCGGGCAGGATCCTCATACATTTACCATGGAAGTGGTGGTGAATCAGCCCGCCACACTCGTGCGTAGCCTGCACCGCTGCTTCGAGCAGAGGCTTCTCCCACTTGCGCCAGAGGGCGGGGCTAAGCAAAGATAAGCTGGACCATGACGAGGCGATAAAGATGGATCGAGCGCCTGTCTTGGCAAATGCAGCACGGATTGTTCCCACAGTATTCTCAATATGATGCTGCTGAAGCTCGCGCATCACTTCTTCACGTTCCAGTAGATCCACAACTACCTGCTCCAACCCACCCTCGCGTTGACCGCCCGCGAAGTCAATGAAAGGGTACCCCACGAACACCTCCAACAGGTAATCATCACCGACGGCATCCAGTGCCTGCTGGACTGGTCGCCAGTTCATCTCATCAGGCGGCACGAGCGCATACTGTGCATATACAGGCCAGTCCGCATCGAAGTCTTTCACATAACGTTCCACTATCCAAGATGGTTCGCGCGCGTCCATGATTGTTCGCGATGTAAGTATGTGACCTGCGCGCTCGAGGGTGCTCGTTACTTCATAGCGCCCTTCCTCCAAGCGACGGTTGCGGGTAGCCTGATGCACGCCATAGTTGGCTGGCACCTCAGGCGCTACGATGCCCCAACCCTCACATTGGTAGTGGCGGAATGTATGCTGCAATGCCTGCCAGTGCGGTATCTCCAGTTCGAACTGGTACATCGGCATACCCAGCAGTTTGGCTGGCACGTAATACCAGAACTCCGGTGCAACCGGCACGACGTCCGACCAGCGGCCTTCATACGCTGCCAGCATGCGCTGCCGGGGGGAGCAAGGGTCATCCATAAACCAGACCTGGATACAATCCATGACGGTGCAGGGCGTCGATCATCGCACGCACATTATGCGACTTGCAGTAAGACGTTACGCTATTTGAGCTGGCCAGAATAAATCCACCGCCTGGAGCGGCGACGGTGATCGCCTGCCGGACCAGTTGTTCAATTTCCGGTGTATTTCCTCTACTCAGCCGATCGACGCTGATATTACCCACCAGGCATACCTTGCTTCCTATCGTACGCTTTAGCGAGTTCAAATCCATTGCATCGGGCTCCAGTGGATGCAACCCAGCCATACCCAAAGTAAGCAGATCGCTCATGATTGGCATCAGGTTGCCGTCGGAGTGAAAGATCCATGGCAAAGTACAGCGATCAACCACTTTGCGGAACCGAGGTACAAACAATTCATGGAAAGTCTGTGGTGAAACATAGGGTGCAGTTTTGTAAGCAATATCATCGGCAAACCAGATAAAGTCGAACCCCTGCTCGCACAGATGCACAATCGCCTGCGCATACCAGTCGGTATAGAGATCAAAAAGGTCGACGACCAGGTCCGGCTGTTCATAGATGGCAACAGCAAAGTTCTCCAGACCCATACCCAGAATGACAGGGTCGGATCCAATGTTGAGGAATGCATAAAGCGCCTTTCCAGTGGAGCGATTGCGCTCGACGAAGTCATGATATGGGACATAAATGGCCGGATCATCAGGGTCGGGAAGGTGAATGCGAGCAAGGTCAACCCGCGAGGTGATGCCGCCCTGCCTGATCATGGTACGTCCATCGATCTCCTGTTTAATCCCTTCATGGCGCAGGAACAGGTACATGCCAAAACCATCCAGATCTAGTGCCTGTGCCAGCTCGGCCGGAGTGTAGAAGGCACTATCATAAAGCGGACCGATCAGCACGTCGGCATCACTCTGGTTGATCTCATCAGAACCACCATCCAGTCGAGGTGGCAGGTTTAGAAGCTCAAGTGCGACTGACTCGGCTATTACTGGCTCCAGGAAAGGTACACGATCAGGTTGCTGGCATTTCAGTGCTGTCAGTACGCGTTCGCGTGATGTCATCGTTGACATGGCATCATCTTTATCCATATACATTAATCTGAAAATACGGTTGGTAGCTAGAAAGTGACACCCTGACTTATGCCACAATCGATGGAACCGGATATGAAGTCCCATCTGGATGCCGTCAAGCACAGCTTTACGTGCTACAAAATACGACCGCCTGCTGGGAGCATTACTCGCCACACCATCAAGCAATTTGTATTTAGTTCCCGTGTTACACGTAGTACCCGTTACAGGATCGCATTAGGTGCGCTTAAAATCGCAACCATGCACGCGTTTCCAATTTCCGTTCCTGCACGCTAGTATCAATCTCTGAACCATAGAGCTCCGTGGAACACTTCGGCAGTATCCTCCGTATTGGGGAGGACTTTCTCAAATAGGCATATCCGAAATCCGGTTTCAGTGAAAGAGGATTATTTGGTAATACGTCATGCAAAGTTGGGCGGCCAGGCTTGCGGCACCACGCGACCATCCTTGTAACGCGGATCGCATACTGCAGCTCCTTCGGCCAATGTCGAAGTACGCACCATACCTGTTCCCATTGCCTGACTGGCAGGATACTCTAGCAGGCAAACGTACGGAGTCAGTTCGTCAGCACCCTGCTCATGATAGAACTTGCAGATACCACATTCGCTGTAGTTCAAACCATAATCGAAAGCCTGTCCGTTACCTTCTACTACATCGAATACCCAATCCGCTGCATACTCATGCCGGTGTGAGCGTTCTGCCTGCTGCTTTATCTGGCCCATGGATATGCGATTAAACTTCAGCTTTCCCGACAGGCGCACCAGCAGGTGCGATTGGTCGCAAAATGTTTTTTCAGTTAACTGATAGCTTATCTTCCCTGCTTCCTGGACTGCCTTGCCATAAGATTTCAACACACGGTAGAGGGCCAGATAGTAAGCCGATTGGATCAGCAGGCCGGTCATGGGATTGTCATCACCGCCGATGTAAGGTAACTTGTAGAGTAACGCCTCAAACACCTGGCGTGTTTGTTGAACAGTTCCTTCAGCCTGGTTTTGCCCGTATGACGATTCGAGCAATGGTATCGCACATTTCATTGTCTGGTTAAAGTCACGCATTAGCTGCTGCTTATGTACGAGATAATATGAACTATCCATGCAGGCCTTCCCTTAGTGCCGGTACTGTCAATCACTTTTCGGTGCCGGTTGACATGAGATAGGTTTTCCCCTTGTCCCAAGTATCTTTGGCAATCCAATTATCTTCATTGCACAATGTACGATGAGTGTAGACCTGATTGCGTGAGGTGAAAAATGGTCAGTTCGCGTTACCAGGGATCATGGGTGTAGGCCGCTCGAATATCGGTTCGAGCAGACTGAGCAAAGTAGAGATAACAATAGCCCCAAATCCTGCCGCCACGGCCCCGACGTCGCCGACAATATAGGGATTACCCGGCACCGCCAGAGCCCATACGAGGAAAGCAATTGTAGCTGCAGCCATCCGCCACCAGGGCCATTGGGCAATGGGTGGAAATAACGGCAAGCCACTGCTGGCACGTTTACTACCATAGACCAGCATGAAGATGACAGGTGTCAGGACACCAAAGGCCCAATAAGTTATACGCCCGTCGAAAGACGGCATGGCCGAATGAACAGCCTGGGTAGTCGAGGCAGCCGCAACGTAGAGCGTGACAACCTCGGTTGGAATATATTTCACCAACGTGCCAATCGTATTGGAAACCGTGTTGTCTTGCACAGCCACTTCAGTTGCAGCACGTGCCGTTGCCGGGGGAACCGGGGCGGAGAGGTCTTTTGCTACGGGGCTTTTGATGACAGCCTGTCGCCTGAAGTCAATACGCCTGCGAAGTTCGTCGTTCGTAAGGGAGTTGATGCTCATATCGTTCTCCTGAGCGCGTGCATCGTATAGTTCGGGCTTGGTGGTCCTGTTATACCTCGAATTTCGGGAATGAGAAAAGCCTTCCAGGCGTATCCCTACTTTAAGGAAACCACCGGAAGGCTTTCCAAACAGTCTACTAACAGCAGCCTGCTATGCCGGCAATAACCTGGCGTTCAGCTTTACTTGTACACTGGCGAGTGCCTTTGATACGGGACAACCTGCTTTAGCCGCTTCAGCCTGCTCGATAAATAGCTTCTCGCTACACCCAGGTACGCTGGCCTCACAGGTCAGCTCAATCAGGCTAATCGCGGGACCTTCGGTCAGGTGCACCCTGGCAGTGGTATGTATCCGCTCAGGTGTAAATCCAGCTTTGGTCAAGAGTGATGAAAGGAACATGGAGAAACAGCCCGCGTGGGCGGCTCCAATCAGCTCCTCCGGATTCGTCCCCCCACCATCCTCAAAACGGGAAGCAAAGGTGAACGGCATTTCGTTCGCCACCTTCCCTATCTTCATCGTACCTTTCCCCTCACGTAGATTCCCAGCCCATGTTGCCTCAGAAGTTCGTACAGCCATTATTACTCTCCTTAAACTGAGATAAACCCTGCAGTCCGATTCTATCGTACCGCCGCACGCGACTCACTGGTAACGGTATCCAGGGTCTGCAGTGCGCTGGGTACAGGTCTCCCAGTTAAAGTAGAATCATTGGCTGCCATGTGTGCCAAACTTCGGATTCCAGTGCTTTATGAAGATAGTCAGTTGCTGCTTGTGAACAAACCGTCTGGCGTTCTTAGTTTACCCGACGGTTATGACCCCCGATCACCCGTTTTGGCAGCGGTGCTGCGTCCCACTTACGGTGACCTGTGGGTTGTACACCGTCTGGATCGAGAGACAAGTGGTGTTATTGCTCTGGCGCGTAATGAGCAGGCCCATCAAAAGCTTAATGATCAGTTCGAGACCCGTCAGGTCGTAAAGGTGTACCACGCCCTGGTCAGTGGTAGTCCGCCATGGGATGAACATTCGATTTCCGCGCCACTGGTTATAGATGCCGACCGGCATCATCGTACACTCATCGACCAGCAGACCGGCAAGCCCTCCGAAACCAATTTCAAAGTGCTGGAGCGCTTTGCCCGTGGTAAGCAACACTACACACTGATCGAAGCCCAGCCGCTGACCGGACGGACGCACCAGATCCGCGTACATCTGGCCGCTCTGGGGATACCCGTCGCAGTTGACGTCTTATACGGATCTGCAAAGCCTGTTCTGTTGTCTGAACTCAAACGCGACTATCGTGGCAACGTCGAGGAGGAGCGCCCACTACTGGGCCGGTTGGGATTACATGCCTGCCAACTGACTTTGCGGCATCCCACGACGGATCAGATTTTGACGTTCGACGCACCTTATCCCAAAGACCTGGCGGCTACGCTCAACCAGTTGCGCAAAGTGGTCTATGTGTGAGCGAAGGCACACTGCGTTGAGTAGCGGCCCGCTCACGCGCGATCACGCGCGATCACGCGCGATCAGGCGGCAGGTGAGCTCACAGCCGATAATGATCACATCTCATGTGCATTCAGATGATCGATAACTTTCAGTAGTTCAGCGTTGGACGGAATGTCTTTCATGCTGCTACCGTAATGCGCAAAACGTACATTTCCCTGCTTATCGATCAAGACCTGTGCAGGCATTCGACCTAACTTGAAGAAGTGAGTCTCCTGCCCGTAGAGATCGAGTACGTTTAATGTAGGGTTCGGTAAACCGATGAACGGCATTTGTTCACGGGTCCAGTAACGCTTGAAAGCTTCCGCGTCATCAGGTCCAACCACAACAACTTCTGTATCCCGTGCTTGAAACTCAGAATACCCCTGGCGCAACTGCGCCATATGCCTTCGGCAATATGGTCAGGTAAATCCACGATTAAACACCAGTACGACATTTAGTCTGCCCCGAAATTCTGATAGTTGTATCGTTTTGCCATTTATATCGGCCAGCATGAAGTCTGGGGCAGGCTCGTTCACCGGTAAATGATTTAACATGTTTACAACCACCTCCACTCACATCCGAATTCGAGAAACCGCAGCACAAAGGAACAAAATACCATCCGTTTGAATCGACAACCCTACACCTGTGGCCCACGCCAACGCGAGAGCGTCAGGAAAAGTTGTGACCGATGACTTAACAATCGACGGTAATCACCCCCTCATTGGTTTAAACCTCTACTTTGAGATGCAACTGGCGTGATTCGTGCCATCCCCGCTATGGTTACTTTATATGTTACATCCTGTCGGCTAGCCAAGTTTATAGATGGAGCTATATTTATTCTTCAAGTAGGTAACATACGGTTCGATGCTCAGACCCTGCCCTGTCACTCGGTGTAAAAGCTCATCAGCGGTAAACTTCGCACCGTGCTGGTAGATGGCCTGCTTCAGCCATGCACTCAAGGTCGTAAACTCACCGCTCGCTATCTGCTCATTTATCTCAGGATGTGCTTTAACCGCTTCAGCATAAAACTGAGCACTCATAATGTTACCCAGCGTATACCCCTGGAATGCTCCGCCAATAATGCCGCTATACCAATGAACATCCTGCAGTACACCATCCCTATCATTGGGTGGGGTGATTCCAATGTCATTCGCGTAGCGCTCATCCCATGCCTGTGGCAGGTCTCGTACCTCCAGCGTACCCTCCAACATCCTTAACTCCAAATCGAAGCGAATGATTGGGTGCAAGTTATAGGTAACCTCATCCGCATCGGTGCGGATCAGTGAACGCTGTACCTTATTAATCGCACGGTAGTACCGGTCGACGCTTATGGAGCTCAGTTGTGTGGGAAACATCTCCTTCAACTTCGGATAAAAGAACTCCCAAAAACCCCGACTGCGCCCAATCAGATTCTCCCACGTACGCGACTGGCTTTCGTGAACTCCTGATGACGCGCCGCTGGCCAGAGGAGTCCCTTCATAAGCCAGATTGATGCCCTGCTCGTAGATGGCATGACCCGACTCATGCAGCGTGCCGAATAATGCCTCACACAAGTCATTTTCCTTCACACGTGTGGTGATCCGCACGTCGCTCAGCGAGAATTTGGTGGTGTATGGATGATGGGTGAGGTCCTGACGACCGCGATTGAAATCGTAACCGTAGAGCTTGATCACATCCAACCCGAAAGCCAGTTGTTTTTCTGTGGAGTATGGCTGATGCAGGAAGCCATCGTCCATGTCGTCTTGCGACGTGATGGTCTTAATGAGGGGCAGCAACTGATTTCTCAAGTCGGCGAATATCGCGCGAATATCTGCTGCCTTCATGCCGTAATCAGAATAACTGATGAGTGGATCAATAATATGTTGGTAACCGGGGAAGTAGCTGGCTAATTGCCGGCTCAGATCCACCGTCTTCTCAAGCATGCCCTGCACTCTCTTAAAGTCATTTGCAGGTCGAGCACGTGTCCACACGTCAAAGGTTTCTGCGATATGCTCCTGTAGCTTGGCCATAAAGGCAGCAGGTACCCTAATCGCACGTTCATATTCTCGCCGGGCTACCCGGATCAGGCTTGCTTCATCCGAGTCGTAAGGCAAGCTTTCCTCATAGGCATGGAGCTCATCAAGCAGTCTGCCAATGGCCGGATCGGTCATCTTCTCATGCCCTATCCTGGCGATGAGTCCCATCTGCCGTCCTCGTGCTGGAGCACCATCCAAAGGCATATAGGTCGATGAGTCCCAGTTCAAAAGAGCGCCAATCATATTAAGGTCATAAACCTCGGCCAGACGTGATTTCAGTTCAGTCACCTTAGTGTTCATATTGTTTTTCCTTATAAAGTGGTCAGGACTATGCTTGGAGCTATCGCACCTCTTTTATACTTCCACGTTGCCGCTCGCGACAGTCAAGGGTTATTGCATTATAGGGACAACAGACCAGCATTGCATGCCTAAGCTCAATGGATGGCAAGTCCAGAGCCTCAGGCCCAAGCTTGATGCAAGCCTCGTGCACCGGGGAACAGGAGCCACACTGATGGACAGTCCATGCTCGATTGGTGCTGGGAGCCGCTTACAATGTAGGCAGCTATAGCACAAGATGGAGGGTGCTGGATCTATAACTGTCGACCGTGCCATGCCCTGTTGGCCCAGTGCAGCATAGGAATAGATATGAAAAAACTGATCAACCAGCCCGATGATGTGGTACGCGAGTCACTGGAAGGGTTCGCTGCAGCGTTTTCTGGCATGATTCGCTTGCATGTCGACCCTGTGTATATAGTTCGCGCTGATGCACCCGCCAAAGGCAAAGTGGGTGTGCTATCAGGAGGGGGTAGTGGGCATGAACCGATGCATGGTGGATTTGTGGGCTATGGCATGCTCGATGCAGCCTGCCCCGGCGCTATTTTCACCAGTCCCACCCCTGACCAGATGCAGGAGGCAACCAGAGCCATAAATGGCGGTGTTGGAGTTCTGCACATCATAAAAAACTACACGGGCGATATTATGAATTTCGAGATGGCTGCCGACCTGGCCCGCGACGAAGGCATTGAGGTCGCCAGCGTGATCATTGACGACGACGTTGCCGTGAAGGACAGTTTATATACCGCAGGGCGGCGTGGTGTAGGCACCACCGTGTTGGCTGAGAAAATCACTGGGGCCGCTGCACAACAGGGTCGTCCCCTGGCCGAAGTGGCTGACGTGTGCCAGCGCGTGAACGGTTACGGACGCAGTATGGGCGTGGCACTCACCTCGTGCACTGTACCGCATGTCGGTCACGCCACATTTGAACTGCCCGAAGACCAGATGGAGATTGGTATTGGCATCCATGGTGAGCCAGGGCGTGCGCGTACGGCACTGCAGCCAGCGGACCAGGTCACCGAGATGCTGATGGAACCCGTGATCGCAGACCTGCCCTTCAAGACCGGCGATGAGGTGCTGCTATTTGTTAATGGCATGGGCGGTACGCCTCTGCCAGAGCTCCATATCGTGTATCGCAAAGCGCTTCAGATCGCAACTCAGCATGGCCTAAAAGTAACGCGCTCGCTGGTTGGGCCTTATATGACCAGCCTTGAGATGGCCGGCTGCTCTGTCACACTGCTGAAACTGAACGCTGAGTTAACGGCACTGTGGGATGCGCCGGTATGCACCCCTGGCATGCGATGGGGGATGTGACATGAGCGGTGCACCTTCGACGTCTACCATAAGTCACGAGGATGTGCTGGCCTGGTTGCGCGTCTATGCGCAAGTGATCGCCGATAATCGCGGCTACCTGACAGACCTGGACGCCGCCATTGGTGATGCCGATCATGGCGCGAACATGGATCGCGGCTTTAAAGCCGTCATCGCTAAGCTAATGGATACCGCCGATAAGGACATCAGCACGACTTTGCGCACGGTTGGTATGGCGCTGATCTCGACGGTCGGCGGCGCAGCCGGGCCGCTGTATGGAACGCTATTCTTACAGGCAAGCCAGGCTGCTGCAGGTAAGACCGCTCTCACTCTCTCAGATTGGGCAACTATGCTCGACGCGGCGACGGAGGGCGTGATCAAACGCGGAAAGGCAGGGCCCGGCGATAAAACCATGGTGGACGCACTGGTCCCGGCGGTGCAGGCGCTCAAGGGTGCCATCGCCGCTGGACAGTCCTTTCCAGAAGCGCTGCAAAGCTCTGCCCGGGCTGCAGAACACGGTATGCAGAGCACCTTGCCCCTCATTGCGCACAAGGGACGTGCCAGCTATCTGGGCGAGCGCAGCGCCGGACACCTGGACCCTGGCGCAACTTCCTCATATCTGCTTATTAAGGCTGCTGCGGACACCTGGGCGGGCAGCTACTAAGGTGCTGGCGATGGTTAGTCTGGTGTTGGTTTCACACAGCCACGCAATGGCCGATGCAGTGGTAGGGTTGGCGCGCCAGATGGCAGGACCGGACGTTCGCATCGCTATTGCGGCGGGAGCTGGCGAGTCGCATGATGAGTTTGGCACCAATGCAATGGACATCAGCACTGCAATCCAGTCGGTTGATAGCCCATCCGGCGTGGCCGTATTGATGGACCTGGGCAGTGCGATTTTAAGCGCCGAAATGGCACTTGAGTTGCTACCTGCCGATGTGCGGACACATGTACGGTTGTGCCCGGCACCTCTGGTCGAAGGTACGCTGGCTGGTGCTGTGCAGGCAAGCCTGGGAGCAAATCTGGAGGCGGTGTGCGTCGAAGCATCCAAGGCGTTACAACCCAAGCTCGAACAGCTCGCATCACAAGAACAAACACCTGCATTTCAGAACATCGCTGAGGAAACGCTGGCCCCCGTTGGCAATTCCATTAAGCTTGACAGCCAACAATCGTCCTACCTGGAAACCCGTGAAGTGGAGCACCAGGTGACCCTCACCTTGCGAAACCTTCATGGCTTGCATGCTCGACCCGCAGCTCGTTTCGTGCAACTTACCAGCACTTTTAGCGCGGACATCCGGGTGAGGAAAGAAGGAGCAGCCGGGAAGCCTGTCTCGGCGCGTAGCCTGAACCGGCTGGCGACCCTTGGCGCCGTACAAGGGGATCGAATTATCATACAGGCGCAGGGGCCGGATGCACAGCGCGCGCTAAAAGCTTTGACAGAACTGGTGGAAAGTGGTTTCGGTGAACTGAGCGAGCAACCGCAATCATTGGCGGACCAAACCAACCAGGAGCCTGGGCCCATACCAGCAAATGCCAGGCGAGTTCAGCCACTGTCTCCAGGGATCGGTATCGGCCCTATACGACACTATCACGCGAGCCTGGTTCTGCCAGATGACATCGACACATCGTGCCCGGACCGGCAGGCAGAAATTAGTCGGCTGCAGGATGCCATCGACAGCACAGAGCAGGCGATCGAGGCTACCCACGCTACATTAACCCCAGGCACACCGCAAGAGGGCATATTCCAGGCGCATCTATTGATCCTTCGCGACGAAGTACTGGTAGATCATGCAAAGGAACTCATCGCTACACAAGGTCAATCGGCAGCACACGCCTGGCACCAGACGGTAATCGATATGGCCAACAGGTATCGCGAGCTGCCCGACTTCTACCTTCGCCAGCGCTACGCAGACGTGCTGGATGTAGGCGCCCAAGTGCTGTCTCGGTTGACCGGGCGTGATGCCGATATGTATATGGCGCTCGATGTGCCTTCCGTGTTGGTGGCGACCGAGTTCACCCCTTCACAGATATCGCGACTGGATCGCAGCAAAGCCGTCGCTTTGATTTTCGGCGCTGGCGGGATGAATTCGCACGCGGCCATCCTGACCCGCGCATTGAGCATTCCTGCTGTGGCTGGAGCGTCACAGGTCGTCGATGACCTCACTGATGGCACGCTCGTCGGTGTGGATGGCAATAGCGGTGCGCTTTATATACGTCCTACACCGGAGGTGGTGAAGCATCTGATCCAGCAGCAGGAGGCGTGGCTGGCGCTACAGCAGCAACTACGGCTAGCCAGCGGCGAATTAACGTACACGCGCGACGGAAGACGAGTGGAGATTGCCGTAAACTTAAGCGGATTGGCCGATGCACAGGTCGCTGTCAGTAATGGTGCAGAAGCTGTTGGTGTTTTGCGCACCGAATTTCTTTATCTCACCCGCACTACAGCACCGAGTGAGGATGAACAGGTAGCCGCGCTCCAGCAGATTACCACCTGCCTGTTGAACCGCCCGATAATCGTCCGCACACTGGATGTGGGCGGCGATAAGCTGATTCCATACCTGCGTCTGCCACCCGAGGCCAACCCTTATCTGGGAGTGCGTGCCATCCGGTTGTCACTGCAGCAGCCGGAAATGTTTATCACGCAAGTGCGTGCCATTCTGCGTGCAGGAGTGGCAAGCGATAAGCAGAATATAAGGCTGACTAATGCTGAGTTACGCATCCTGTTGCCGATGGTGACCCTACGTGAGGAATTGGAGAAAGCGCGCGCGCTGATCGAGGCTGCGCACCTGGCGCTGATGAGCGAGGGAATGGAACATCACTGGCCAGTGCAGGTAGGCATCATGGTCGAGACACCTGCAGCCGCCATCATGACTCACACACTGACAGACCTGGCAGACTTTTTCAGCATCGGCACCAACGACCTGACGCAATACACTTTGGCAGCCGAGCGCGGTAACGCCCAACTGGCGTCATTTGCTGATGCGTTGCACCCTGCGGTGTTGCGTTTAATCCAGCAGGTGGTGCATGAATCACACGAGGCTGGCCGCTGGGCAGGTGTATGTGGAGAAATCGCGGCAGATCCGGTGGCAGCTGCAGTACTGATCGGGCTGGACGTGGATGAGCTCAGTATGAACGTGGCAGCCGTCCCGCTGTTGAAAGCCGTTGTGCGTGAGCTAGATATGCCAGCATGCCATGCCCTCGCGACACAGGCGCTCATGTGTAGCAGCGCAGATGAGGTACGGCGCTTAGCCTCAAAGCATAGCCGCAGCCAGCAGGCATGACGCAGCGCTACATCTCGATCACAAAATGGAATCGGCAACTGCTATCAGGTTTCAGTTACCAACCGACCGTGCGTATCAGTCAGCCGGTACGGACATGCCGGGAGAATGGCGCTATCGAGTGTCTTTGAACACCTGAATATAAAGCCGGCGCTACGCCTTCACCAGGTACGCCACAGAAGCTGAAAAAGGTGCTTCAAAGGGGATCCTCAAAGTACCGATTTCAACAACCGGCTCATTTCCATGCGTCGCCAGCACTTCGCTTACCTGCCATGCCGCGCCTGGTAGCGGTATATGTGCCTGGGCTGGCACTTCAGCTCCAAAGCTGTGTGCAACGACCAGCGCCTGTTGCCCGTCATCAGATATACGCAGCACGGCTTGCCATCCACGCGGGTGCCTGTAATTAGTTACGATCGGCCCCATGCGATGAGATTGACCGTGCTTAATGATGGGCGTGACCTTCCGGTAGAGTGCCATCGCTTTCAATGCCAGATTCCATTGATCATCGTTGAGTTCATTCAGATCACCCGAAAGGCACATACGCCCCAGGAAGGTGGCAGCCAGTAAATAAATCAGGCGGCGGTCGTCGTCCGTCGTGCGCAGTACAGACCAGATTTGCGACTGGCGCGGCAGGATCAGGCGGTGCAGATTCGCCGCGATAATGGGAATCTCGCGCGTTTCGTGCGCGTCGGAGAACGAGCCCATCGCGCAGCGTGCCATCATGGATGGCTCCAGACGGTGACCGCCTGACGAACAATTCTCTATTACGAGGTCGGGTAAGTGCTGGTGGAGCAGGTCAAAGAAGTGATACGTGCCCTCGATTTGCCGGCGTAAGCCTTCGCCAAACGACTCCGCGCCGTCCACACCCATCCCGAGCGTTTCGTTGTAGTCCACCTTCAGATAACCCATGCAAGTGTCGCGCAGAAGGCCGATGACCCGTTTCGAAAGGTAATCGATCACCCAAGGGTCGTTCATATCCCAGAACCGTCGGCCACTTACGGTGAGCACCTGGCCGTCTCGTTTAAGCAGGTGATCGGTCATCTGATAGGCCTCGGCTGTTTCTCCGGTCACCTCCAGCTCAAACCAGATACCGGGGATAAGCCCGCGTTCGCGAATTGCCTGCGCTGTGGCAGCCAGACCCTTTGGGTAGAGCGTAGAGTTGGGCACCCAGTCCCCTTGGGCAGACGACCAGTCACCATTGAGTGGTGCATACCACCCAGCATCCATCACCAGGTACTTCACAGGTGATCCTTTCAGCCGCTTGGCCAGGCACACCATATTGTCATGTGTGGGACGTCCCCAGCTGGTACACCATTCGTTGAAGATGATCGGTAAGTCTGCTTCGACCATAGGTACGGCATCGGCTGCTCGTTCTTGTGCGGCGGTCAGTCGCTGGCACAGCCTGTCCAGATCGCCAGTTACGGTCGAGAGTGTCGCCTCAGGCGTCCTAAACCTCTCACCAGGTCTGAGGACTTTAGTCCAATGGCCGTATTCGCGATCCGCCAGCCCCCCGGAAAGGGAAAGGCTGTCGTCACGCCGGTAAGCTTCCATTTGCCATGAGCCTGCCCAGGCTAGTTGGGCGCCCCACAGTACGCCGGCTACACGGTCTTCGGCGACGACGGTAGGGAAAAACCCATTGTTAGGCATGCTGCCTACCTGACCGAAACGTTCGCTGCGTACGCCATGACCGCTCCACGAGCGCTCCAGGTTCAATTGTTCCAGCGATTGAGTATCCAGACGCCCTTCTGCAGACCAACTGGAGCGAAATCGATGCAGCAGCAACCGATCGGGGGCGTCGTCGATTGAGAAAGGAGAAATGCCTCCCATCACAAAGCTGGTCATGAGTTCAAGCGTTAAGGGATGGTTCGTGTTATTGCGAAAGCTGGTTGTTATTGTGATGAATTGATCGTCCTTGCACCATGTCAAGCGATGCTCACAGGTGTACCCCTCCACGGAACGCAAATAAGTACGAATGGTCGTTTCGTCGCCCGACTGGCTCATCTCCTGGCGATCAAACTTCATCATCCTGGTCGCCGAGCTTCCCCGCATGGTACGCCCCTGACCGAAACCACCGGTTGGTTCGGCACCGATCCATTTGACCTGCAATAACGGATCGACGTCACAGGCCTGCATCACCCATTTGCCAGGTAGATGCTCATACTCGGGACCTTCATACAGCACAGAACGGCGTGGTACCAGTCTTTGGGCTTGGTCAGCTGGTATCAACGTGAGGCCGATTATGTTGGTTTCTGGATTGAGGGGGTAGCGAACAATCATATCGCCGAAAGTGTATTCTGCTTGGTTCACAGTGCTCATAGCATTACCGGTTTCGCGACACGAACTGTGATTGTTAAGTTTGACATAGGTTGTTTCCTGCCTGTGATAGTCGCCTGATCAGCCAGCTATGTCAAGTGAAAAGTATTATCTCTGTACCGGCTACAATGTCCTCGATGGACGAAGATGAGTTTCAGGTGTTGGTCGAGCAAGCGTGGGATGCTTTACCAGAGGATTACAAATCACACGTCGACAATGTCGAGGTGGTCGTTGAAGCGTGGCCCGACGATCGAACCTTGCACCTGGCGCATGTCCGTCATTCCAGACAGCTTCTGGGCTTCTACCATGGTGTTCCGCTCACCGAGCGCACGCTGGGCTACAACATGGTGCCTCCGGATCGGATCAATATCTATCGCGAGCCCATCCTTTTGATATGCCATTCTGATGAAGAGGTGCGCGCTACCGTGCAGCACGTGTTGCGACACGAGATAGCCCACCACTTCGGTATTAGCGATGCGCGCTTGCATGAGATTGGTGCATACTGACTGACCGCTTCACTTGCCCAAATCGGAACCTGTCCAGATAAGACGATGCGAATAAGCTGGCTCTCGCCTAATGTATGATCGGTTATGGAGGTTCTGAGGATTCATGGTCACTCCCATTAATGAACTGGCTAAACATGTCGGCGAAACCGTGACACTGCAGGGCTGGCTTTATGCTCGCACGGACAAGGGCAAGCTCGTCTTTATGCAGGTACGTGATGGCACCGGTATTGCACAGTGTGTGGTATTTAAGCGCGACGTCGATGAACAAACCTTCGACAGCGCCTTACATCTTTCGCAAGAGTCATCGCTCGTCGTCGAGGGTGAGGTACGATCCGATCAGCGTGCACCAGGCATTCCGGGTGGCTACGAGTTGAGCGTCAAAGCGTTACAGATAGTGCAACGTGCAGAGGAGTATCCCATTGGTCCAAAGGAACACGGCGTTGACTTCCTCATGGACAATCGACATCTTTGGATTCGCTCGTCGCGTCAATGGGCTGTCTTGCGCGTACGAACCACCGTCATGCGAGCTATACGGGGATGGCTCGACGAGCATGGTTACGTGGAGGTCAGCACTCCCATCCTGACGCCATCTGCTGCCGAAGGAACAACCAACCTCTTCGAAGTAAATTACTTCGACGACAAGGCATACCTGGCTCAAACCGGGCAGCTTTACAACGAAGCCAATATCTTCGCATTCGGCAAAGTCTATTGCTTCGGCCCCACCTTTCGAGCAGAGAAGAGTAAAACTCGCCGTCACTTGACGGAGTTCTGGATGGTGGAGCCCGAGGTAGCCTTTTGCGACCTCGACCAGCTCCTGGAGATTGAGGAGCTATTCGTCAGTTATATCGTTCAGAAGGCCGTTCAGGAGAATGCAAATGAACTGAAGTACCTGGGTCGCGATCTGAACAAGTTAACCGTGATCTCTCCACCTTATCCACGCATTACCTACGACGATGCTGTGGCCAAAATCAAGGAGATCCAGGCACACACAACCGATCCAGAGCAGAAGTCATTGCTGGATATCACCTGGGGGATGGACTTTGGCGCCCCTCATGAAACAGCCCTGACCCAGCTGTATGAAAAGCCGGTTTTCGTTACAGGTTTCCCCTCAGCAGTTAAGGCTTTCTATATGGAGCCATATCCAGGTCGGGCTGAAGTGTGCAAGAGTGCTGACCTGCTCGCACCGGAGGGCTACGGCGAGATCATAGGCGGGAGCGAACGCATCAGTGATCCTGATCTGCTACTTACTCGAATCAACGAGCAGCACCTTCCAGAGAGCGCATATAAGTGGTACATCGACCTGCGCAAATACGGGAGCGTACCGCATAGTGGTTTTGGATTAGGGGTTGAGCGAACTGTGGCGTGGATATGCGGCATTGAGCATATCCGTGAAGCAAGCCCATATCCCAGGTTGTTGAACCGGCTTTATCCGTGAGGACCGTCCAGTATGGCAGTCAAGCATTATTCTGCCCGTTAAGGAAGTTTCAGGCAAAGCCTGGTACTGTAGCGGTTCATAGCCTAAAGGTCCCTTGTTGCCAGTGTTATTTGTCGTTCAGTCAGACGGGTCACTTCATAGATTCTCTTTGGATGCTTTCGGCCGATAGAACTTGACCCGGTTGGGCTTAACGAGGCTGATCTCTGACCAACCTGACGCCGTAAACTCCAGACTGACGACTCCACACGTGGGGAGATGCGTCACCTTGCCTGATGTGAACCGGTCGACCAACTCGTCCAGCATGGGATTATGACCAATCAGCATGACGCACTCTTTCCGACTATCCATTTCGCTAAGCACCGTTTGAATCTCATCAGCCGTAGTTCCATAAAGCCGATCATCAGTGAGAACTTTGCCAGGGGGATAACCGAGCCAGGGTGCAAGTAATTGGGCTGTTGCTATTGCGCGCGCAGCTGGGCTGGACACAATCAGGTCAGGTTGGACACCTAGTTTAGCCAGGTGTTTGCCCATCACCGGAGCATCGTGTAAGCCGCGCTTGTTGAGCGGCCGTAATAGGTCAGGTTGTGAGGGGTCGCCCCAGCTCGATTTGGCGTGCCGCACCAGGAAGACAGTTTTCATATCTGCATGGTATCATCTGCACCGTGCTCTTAACATGGTGGGACGTGTCATGGAGTAACTTATGATTCGGTCTGTTGGGACAGTCTGCCTATTTGTGAACGACCAGGAAAAGGCAAAAGAGTTTTATACAAACAAGCTGGGCTTTGAGATCCGGCAAGATGTTCAAAATGGACCGGTGCGCTGGCTATCCGTTGCACCGAAGGATGCAACTACAGAAGTTGTCCTTTATAAGGTTGATAGCAACTGGGAGCATTACAGACAGGTTGTCGGTAAGTCTCAGGGCATTACCCTGAACGTGAGCGAACTGCACCAACTTGCGAAAGACCTGAAGGCCAAAGGTGTGCGCTTTGCATTGGAGCCGGAAACACAACCATGGGGTAATCAGGCAATGATCCTCGACGACGAGGGCAATGGCCTGGTTCTTTTCGAAGCCCGGAAGTGGTAGCACCTCGGCACCCCTCGCTGTAATATTGGCCTTACGCGGAGCAATGCCCAGCGATATGCACGTACCTGGCGTATCACTGGCTCCCGAGATAATCGTTCCACGAGGAATGGGTATCGGGTGTGAGCCTGAAGCCCCTGCCGTCACTATTGCAGTTTAGCTTTCCCATCGAAAACGAGCCGGAATACCGTTGCGCGCCGTGGCATCCTCCTGGAACATGGCGTGTTGCTGACCCTCGTAAAGCGCCTGTCCGCCATATTCCAGGTGCGTGCCATTAATGAAGCCGGCACGCATCTTTCCGGCACGCTGCACGATCATTGCAAACGCAGCGTCTGAGGTCAATTTGCCATATGAGACACTGCCGTGCTCCGCTGTGTAGCGAGGTCGCACTTCGGCGTTTATCCAGCCGCTGGTCAGGTCCTGGAGTGTGGCCAACAGGTATGACTCGCCATTGCCTTCCACACTCACGGCCACGCCACGCGGGTCCGACGGCACAATTTGCACTGCACCGGCAGAGGTAGCACTCTCATCATCGGAACTGCCGCTGGGTCTGGTGGGATGCGCTTGCAACACAGTGACACAACTCACGGTCTCAGCAGCATGCAAGTGCCCAGTCCATGAGCGGGCCAGCAGCGTTTCCTGCTGGAAAGCACGTCTGAAGGTCTCCTGGTACACATCCTGATGGTTCGCACCAGGAAACGCGATGAGCAGCGCATCACTCGCACGATTAGTCCACTCCTGCACCTTAGGGATCTGCGTATCAAACCATTGCGAGCCTCGTGCCAGGACATCGGTCGTCCACCACAATGCAGCCAGGGTAAATGATCCTGCGCGTAAAGCCTGCGCTGTATCGATCACCACAAAACTGTGTAAGGGTGGCAAGAAGAAAATCGTGCGGTCGCAACGCAGACCGCGCGGTTCATCAGTGATGCGCGTGCGGCTGATTTCTGCACCCAGCAGGCGCGTCCAGTAAAGCCGCTCACTGCGCACCGGGTGGTAGTGACCGTTGTCGTGCAGGTAATCGAGCAAACCTTGTGTGGCAGGTTTGATGCCGTTACGCCAAACCAGGCGATTGTGATAAAGATCTGCGCGGTAGATACCGTCAGGCGGTGCCTCACGGTAGCCCGATTCATGCAACAACACACAACCATGGCTCATAAGCATTGCCACACTGTTCTCGTCGGAATGACCATGATGCATTTTCTCGGCCGAAACAGCCAGTGTGGTTCGTAAGTAATCGCGCGATATACGCCCGTAGTCACCTTCGTCGCGATAGTTCAGACACAAATAGGTGGCGTCCTCATCATGGCCGGAGCGGAAGACAATCTTCTTCATCACCAGGTCATCCAGCGCGTCGACCGCTGGACCAGGTTCCAGTTCCGGCACGTCCTTGCACCAGTCGTGAGCTGCGATAAGCCCAATCGCACTCGATACTGTTGGCGGCACCAGCCGTAAGCGATCCCACATGCGCGCGGCTGCCCACTTCATCGCGGGATCAGCATAACGCCCCGCACCCCATTCGAAGCATTGCAGCCACTCCCAGCGGCTGGGCAACCAGTGCGCATCGCCATAGTCCGGTAAATTGCGCATGGGGGTGAGCAACTGTACCGCTGCACGCAGGTACAGCCGCGGTTCAATAAACTGTGCAACATCTGTCCGTCCACGAGCTTCGGCGTATATGAATAGCGATCGCAGCCAGTGCGGCAAATACAACAGGCTGTCTTCCAGGCTCCAACGGCCCCAGCTTTCCTCGGCCAGCTCATCTGATAGATCAGCCCACTGGGTAGCCTCGGGGAACTGTGGGAAGGCTCGCGCTGCGAGTGCCAGACCAGCGGCGCGTAACATCGCACGGTTATGTCCACCCCATTCAGGAAAACGGAAGACTGTGCGGAAGCTCGAGGCAACCACTTCCGCCAGTAGCTGGCGATCTGTCTCAGTCAAAATGCTACTGATACGCTCACAAGCTGGAATGAACACCAGTGGCTGGAAGACAGGCTCCAAAGGCGGAATGCCTTCGCTATATTCGGGACGGTTGGCAACCAGCTCCCGCGGTATCTCGGCCGTCCATTCGCGATGCGCGATTAGAATCCGGCGGGCTTGTTCTGCGAAGGCTTGCTGTCCGGTGTGTTGATAAATAAAAGCCGCGATAGCGGCCAGGGCAGTTGGCCAGGTGGGGGGTGAAAAACCAAATAAGGCAGCGAGCGCCCGAAATTGTGGATTATTAGCACCGTCGGTAAACTGCTGTCGCCAGACCGCCAGGTTACGATCCAGTTGATCGACGCTGGCATCGTATCCTGAGCGAATGTACGCCAGATATGCAGCTTGTGTACTCATTTCCACTCCTATACAGAACGCTCGCCATACAAAACGAAGCCCGACACACACCGCGTTGAGGCAGAAATGCGGTGCAGGATGTCGGGCTTGTCAGCTTGTAGCTGGGTTGGAACACACGCCCCCAGCGAGACTCGAACTCACAACCTTAGCATTAGAAGTGCTCTGCTCTGTCCATTGAGCTATGGGGGCGACTGCCTTACGATTAGCTATGCATCGAAAATAGGGCGAATGCCATTATACACAGAGCGACCGCTCAATTGCGCCAATACTTCCATAGGCTTACGCTTCATGATCGTTGCCATGTCCAATGGCGTGAGAGGCTGGTTGTTATTAAGCAAGAAGATACGGAAAGCAGCTTCGAAAACAGGTGTACGAGCTGTGATGAAGTTGGGATCATTGGTGCTCTCAGTGCGTAGGACATGCAGCACCTGGTCAACGCGCTGCACTTCGCCAGTTGCCTCATCAACGTAATCGTATGTTTCCACCAGGCCAGGAGATCCCACACGCTCTTGCTGTTCCGGCGTCAGGCACTTAAAGATATGCACCTTCACATCCTGACCGTTCTCCTCGAACCAGCCGTAGTCGATGTGAAATCTCGTATTTTCTGTAGGTCGGAAGAACTTCATTTAGGCTCGCTTCAGTTTCATATTCGCCACTCAGCCGCGCATTCCTAATAGAGGCATTTCTAGACGGCGACGCGATGCCCACCCGACCTCATGCGCTACGCGCTGAATTGCCTGCTGATTATACGGCAGTGCGACACCAGGGTCATTCGATCATGCGGCTCAACCCGACTTGCGTCCACGCAGGTAAATGGCTGCGAAGGAGACCAAACTGACGAGCGCGCCCGCCACAGCCCCTGCGATGATGGCTCCGCGCGTATCAAGCTGAGGGGTTACATGGCCTTCCACGTTGCGCGCAATGAGGATGCCTACAGTCGAGTCGCGCATAGCCACACTGCCGGCTACGACAGCTCCAAATGCCGATGCATGCGCTTCATTTATTTGTCGGGTGACAACAGTCAGTGCCCCTCCCTGGTCCATCTTGACATCGCCGCTGGCCATGACAACGAAGGAATAACTGCTCGCATTCAGAGAGGCGTCGGTAACCTGTGCAATGCCGACCGCACTCGATGTCGCCTCAAGAGTGGCCGCCACGGTGTAACCCATCGCTGTCTGGCGAGCTTTTAGATCAGTGGCTGTCACGCTCCGTACGGTGCTCTGGTTGACGTCCACAACATCGCTATGCACGTCGTGTATGGAAGAGTTCCGAACCTGCGTGCTTTTACCATATACATCACGCACGTGATCGTCATGCACGTCGGTCGATTCGCTTGAGTCCATGTATGGCATTATAGGTGGTCACGCACAGAATAAGGCTACCAGCGTGTCCAGGGCCGCGATGTCAGCCATCCGCCCTGTTTTGATATCCAGATCGGCCTGCATGATGGCGGTGTGGGCTTGCACCAACTGGGGTGTGGTAAAACGGCGACTCTGCTGAACCACCTTGCGGGCTGCCCACGCATTTCCGATACCAAGGACAGACGACAGATCATCATCGTTAAGTTGTGCGCTTTCCTTGGCAATGATCATCAAACGGCATTGGCGCGCCAGCATGGAAAGAATGACAAGCGGCTGCTCTCCGCGTGCCAGAATCCCTCGCATCAGATGGAACGCCTGCTGCCCATCGTGGGCGCTGATCGCATCGATGAATTTGAACATGGCACTGACCTCTTCTTCGGCAACCAGCAGCTCCACATCGCTAGATTCGATATGCCGGCCCATGGCATAAGCGACTAACTTATCCAATTCGTTATCCAATTTACGCAGGTAGAGCCGGCTATCCTCAGCGAAGTGGTCGCGGTCGTTTTTGTCGCCTTGGTTTATGCGTTCAGCAAGCAATTGAGCTGCCTGGGGCAGAATTGATCCGCCTTTCGAGATGGCACGCTCACTGATCCATTGCACCAGGTTGGTAGGCAGACCAAAAGATTGAGCATGTCCCTGGCTTTTGGTGTCGTGGGCCAGTTTTACGAGTGGATGTACCTCGGGCAGTACAGTATCTTCAATGAACACCAGTGTAGTGGTTTCGGGCAGGTCAGGTAGATAGAGCAGAATGCGATTCAAATCATCACTGATGTCTCCCGCGCCTTGCACTGGAACACGTGCAGGCGTAGAGCCTGACCCACCTCTGCGACCTGTATCGGGCGAGCGAGACGATTCGCCCTTACGCCGCGGCGTTGAAGCACGGCCTGTACTTCTACCAGCCACCCAATTGTGCAGGATGACCATGCGACGTTCAGACAGGAAGGATAGGGTGTCGCAGGCAGCCTGAATGTCTTTTAGCGACGCCTGCTCGTCAAACGTCGTAATGTTCATGGGTGCCAAATTAGCATCACCCATATGAGACTTTAAACGTGTCACCTCCTCATCGCGCGCAATATCATTGAGCCCGTATAGCAGGTACCACATAACCATTGTCCTTATACCATTCAAACGCACGCCAGGCCGCTTCCGCGTAGGGTCGCGTGCGGAGCCCGAGCTCACGGCGCGCCTTGGATGAATCGAACCAGAGTGTTCGGGTGCTGAATCGCAGTTGATCACCGTTGGCAGGTAACTTGGCGCCGGCCCGTCGCAACAGGTCCACACTCCGTGCCATGAACAAAACAAAACGGCGAGGTAACGCGATGTGAGGTGGCTGGCGCCCGACAATCTGGGCAGTGGTCGCGAGTAACTCGCGATACCACAAGTTTTCACCCCCTAAAATGTAGCGCTCACCATTACGCCCACGCTCTACAGCCGCGATCATGGCTTCACACACGTCTTCCACGTCGATGGCACACACCCCACCGGGGGGGTAGACTGGAATGCCTAAGCGGCGCTCTTCCAGAATCAGGCTGCCACTGATCTGGTTCACATCGCGAGGGCCGATGATAACAGCCGGGTTCACAATCACGACATATTGGCCAGCCTTGACCGCATCCAGGGCTACCTGTTCTGCGAGCCACTTGCTATGCCCGTAACGGAACTGCTCAGGACGCAGATTAAATGGCTGAGCTTCATCCGCTGTGAACCCGAACGGCGGTTGACCGACCGCTGCCACACTGCTTGTAAATATCACGCGGCCCACCCCCGCCATTCGTGCAGCCTCCAGCACCCTTCGGGTCCCTTCGACGTTCACCTCGTACAGGTGTTGAACGCCGGTACGCCAGTAGTCGGAGGCGGCGGCGGCATGAAATACAACGTCCACACCGCGCATCGCTTCGATCAGCGACGCAGTGTCGAGAATATCGCCTATGGCGGTGTCGTAGGTGAGACCTTGTAATGCACGCAATGACGATGTACTACGACGTAGTGCCAAGGCGTGCCATCCATGCCGCATCAGCGCTTCAATCAGGTTGGCCCCAACACAGCCCGTCGCACCGGTAACGAGGGCCACAGGCTTATCCACGCCGTACTTTGATTGACGAACCAGGCCAAGCGAATTACGATTCATGCCATCCTGTTTGCACCATCTTATCGGATAACTGTATACATGGACTTAACACTCATTTGGAAGTCGATCGTCATGGGAATTGTAGAGGGTTTAACGGAGTTTCTTCCTGTATCGTCCACAGGCCACCTCATCATTGTAGGAAACTTCCTTCAATTCGAGCAAAGCATAGGGAGTAAAGACGTTGCCGACACGTTCGAGATTTTCATCCAGCTCGGTGCCATCGTGGCACTGATCCTGTACTTTTTACGTGATCTGCTGAGATTGTTGCAGCGCGCCCCAAGTGACCGGGCTGCACAGCGTCTGCTACTCGGCATCGTCCTGGCATTCATCCCCGCAGCCGTAGTGGGATTGCTTTTTAATAAACTCATTGACGAGTACCTGTTTAGCCCATTTACAGTCGGTATTGCCCTGGTTGCAGGAGGCCTCATCATCCTGGTGGTCGAGAACTGGGTGGCCAGACGCACACAGACTACCACTGATCTAGAGAGTGTCGATCTGCGCCAGAGTGTTGAGATTGGTGTGGCGCAGGTGGCATCGCTCTTCCCTGGCATGTCACGTTCAGCCGCCACCATCGTCGGAGGACTGCTGGCTGGGTTGGATCGTCCCACCGCATTGCGATTCTCTTTTTATCTATCCATACCGACCATGGTCGCAGCAACTCTGTACAGCCTGTATAAAGACATTCATAATATCCATTCGAGTCAGTTCGTGGCCTTTCTCATCGGTCTGGTTGTCTCCTTTGCCGTGGCACTGGTGGTTATTAAATGGTTCCTCGGATACGTAGCACACCACGACTTTAGGCCATTTGCCTGGTATCGCCTGGTGCTGGGCTTGCTGATGATCGCCCTCTATTTGCCAATACCGCATTAACCAACAATCGAGTATCATCTTCACGAGGCTGCACTGCATGATGTGCATGTAATCGCTGAACCGTGTGAGAACCTTTCACGGCAGTTGAGGTATGCCATCCAGCAATGTGCATGGCTCGTTGGAATCCATGACACTAGTGATACGGCGCACCAGTCTAAAGATCCACACCGTCAGGAGATGGACCCTGCTGCTTTCCACCCAACGCAGTAATGCGATTGAGTTTGGGGTCACTGGCTGTACAGTGTACAGTGATCTGGGAGACCCATGATACTGAGGTTCACATTGACCTGCATCATAGACATGTTTCTCAACACCAGACAATGAAGAAATAAGGAGTACAGATGGCAGATTCGACAGCGCCGCACCCAGCGGCTCTTGCTTCCGGGCCGGTTCCCACCAGTTCCACATCTTCGAAATCCACTAACGCAGCAAAGCCTTACATACCTGGAGGGATGACTCGGAGAGAATTCCTGTATTACATCTGGGGTGCCAGCATGGCCTTCTTTCTTCTTGAAACAGCTGGCATTTCTATCCTCATCACGCTGCCACGGTTCCGTGCCGGTCAGTTTGGAGGAGTGATCACCACAGCGGTGACCGATTGGCCAAAACCAAACAGCACACCGTTACCGAACAATGCGGGTAGTTTTTGGATGACCACCGTCGATGACGGAGTCATCGCGCAATACAAGGTGTGCACGCATATGGGCTGTGTCTTCAATTGGGATAACAATGCTCACCAATTCACCTGCCCCTGTCATGGCTCGTTATTTCAAATCAACGGCGACTGGATCGCCGGTCCAGCTCCCCGCGGTTTGGACCGTTTTGCATTCCAGGTGCTCGATAAATCCGGCAAGCTGCTGGCCGATTCACAGGACGGACATCCCGTACCCTTGACCGCTGATGCTTATGTCATAGCAGTTGACACTGGTCATAAAACGCTCGGCAAATCTCACTTCTAAACATGATCCGTTCCGTGCAGTAAGGGGATCTCCATATGTCCATCGTCGGCAAAAAACTCGTGGACCAGATCCGGACAACGGGGCTCAAATCAACCGTAGCTCAACGTATTGACCATTCCCTGACCCGTTTTACGGGTGGACTGTCACTCACCGACATGCGGGGTATCTTGCGGGGTGACGCGCCTACCCGGCCAAACCCGCGTGCGCGGGTGCATACAGAGGGATTCTGGTTTCACATACGCCCCACCTTTTATCATGAAGCGGTGACCAGCCTGTATCCCACATTCCGGCTCGGTCTACTTTCTGCTTTGTTCTTCACCATCGAAATCGTCACCGGCATCTATCTGATGATCTTTTATTCCCCCACACCCGAGCATGCCTACAGCAGCATGATTGACATCATCACGAACGTGCCCTTCGGCGCTTTCGTGCGCGATTTGCATCGCCTGGGTGCAGAGGTGATGGTCATCCTCGTGACACTCCATATGGTGCGTACGTTCACGACTGGTTCATATAAAAAGCCGCGCCAGTTCACGTGGTTCACGGGTGTTGTGCTTCTGGTGGTGACCCTCGCCTTATCGTTTAGCGGTTACCTGCTACCGTGGGATCAGTTGTCTTTCTGGGCTGTGACCATCGGCACCAGCATGGCTGATGCAGCTCCGGTCATCGGATCTATTGTGAACCTGGTCCTGCGTGGTGCACCTGAAATTGGCGCGAGCGGCCTGCTTCGCTTCTACCTGCTTCATATCGTGCTTCTGCCGCTCGTCGGCATCATCTTCCTGGCGGTGCACTACTATAAAGTGGTACGCTGGGGTATCAGCCTTCCACCTGAAAGAGAACCGGTAGGCGAAGATAACGCCCGTAAAATACCTCCCGAGAAGCGTGTACCCTTTCTGCCTGACATTGCCACCAACGAACTGATGTACATGGCGATTGCTGTCGCACTCCTGGCGCTTTCATGCGTTACCTGGTATACGGCACCCCTTGAACATCATGCAGACCCTTTGTTTACCCCTCTTCACACAGTCGCACCATGGTATTTTTACTGGCTGCAGGGTCTGCTTAAAATTCCGCATATCCTTCCATTCGTGCCTCCCGAGATCGCAAATACCGTGGACCGCTTCGCTTTCAACGCTATTGGCCTCACACCGAAGATCCTATGGGGCATAGTCGTGGGTCCATTCGTGTTTGTGCTTTTATTCGCATTGCCGTACATTGATCCCAACCCCAGTCGCCGTTATGGGCATCGCAAAGTGATGCTGAGTCTCGGCGCTCTGTTTGCCGTGACCATCCTGTACCTCTCGCTGGCTGGTGTGCCCACGGGTGTGCCGTTTACAGGCTTCGGATATGTGGGAGGTACTCCCGTGCTGGAGGTTGGACAGAAGTTTCTACCTGACGAAGGGGAAGGTCCGTTGATGACTATACCTTTCGATCAGCTCATACCCGGCGAGTATGCCGTTTCACCTGGCACACAGGTTTCGAATGCGCCAGAACTCAAAAAGGTTCTTGACTCGATCTACTCCGATATGCAATATCGCATGAAAAATTCCGATCCGCTAGGTGACAAGCTTGCCAACGACGCCGCAGCTCAGGTGACTATTTCTGATGTCCAACCTAACCTGCGTCAGGTAACGCTGGTTATCACGTACACGGACACAACCGGGACAGCGCAGACATTCACAAAGTATAAGTTCATCGACCGGTACGCAGGTCACTAAACAAGCGCCGGGCGGTGGTACACACGTCAGGTATGGAACGGGTCAAAGTGGCGTGGAGTTTCGCATGAACTTGATCAAAAGGATCGTAACCTATAAACCTGGATTCACCTTGCGGGTTTTCGCGGGCATCGTCGCTGTGATAACGGTTTTGAGCACCTGTGCGATTACCGGGATCTCCGATCTGTCGCACACACTAAGCAGCAATGACACAAAGTACGCAGCGCGTGCCATCGAGGACGGGGCCGATGTATACACACAGCAATGTGCCCGTTGCCATGGAGCGGATGGCAAAGGCATCGATGGGCAGGGTCCAGAGTTAAGTGGTATCTACTTCCTGGGACAGGTGGATGCCAGCGGTATGGAGATCACCAGGAGTCAGCGCCTGGCAGACATTGGCTGGACTGGCTCCCTGGATGACTACATCCGCGCCGTGACGGCGTCTGGTATTCCTTTGAAGAGTAGCAATGCATGGGATGTGGTGCACCCAGCTTTTAGCGAAAGCTACGGAGGTAATCTACGTGACGACCAGATTGCGGATGTGGCTAAGTTTATTGAGAACTGGCGGCAGGCTCCCAATACAATCGGGTTGGTCGAAGAGCCTAAGCCGGGCTCCGCTTTTGGACCGCAACCAACACCCGTGCCGCTCACTCCTGCAGAGGAAGCTGGAAAGGCTATCTACCTGAAGGAAGGCTGTATAGCCTGCCACACGATACGGGGCGTTTCGACTGGTTCCGTGGGTCCAAATCTGAGCAAGATCGGTTCTGATGCAGCCGCTATTATTGCCAGCCCAGCCTATAAACAGAGCCAGGGTAAAGCCACTACCCCTGAGGAATACATTCGTGAGTCGATCATTAATCCCAATGCCTATATCTCCACAAACTGCCCCGCAGGTCCCTGCCCTACCGGCATCATGCCGCAAAACCTCGGGCAATTGATCTCACCAACTGATCTGAACAACCTTGTTACCTATTTGGCATCGCTGAAGTAATGGTTCCTGGCCTTGAATGATAAAGAGAGCACCCTGAAAAATAACAGGGTGCTCTCTTGTTCAGCGGGGAGGCAGGGATTCGAACCCTGGGTGCACTTTTTAGGCGCACAACCGCTTAGCAGGCGGCTCCGATCGTCCACTCCGGCACCTCCCCGTAAGCCAAGCGGAAAGGGTGAGATTCGAACTCACGGTGAGCACAAGACCCACAACGGTTTTCAAGACCGTCGCCTTAAACCACTCGGCCACCTTTCCATATGGTGAAGGCCGGCACTGAAAGCGTGAATAGACTATACCATGGGCAGGGGACAGGGTCAAACAGGTCGTGCCTCTCTAGTCGGAACGAGAGATAGGAGTGTTACACTAACCCACGTTTAGGTACCATACTGACCGAACTGGAGGAGAAAAGACATGGTTATTGCACCCCTTCGCGCTGGCGTGCTTGGGTGTGGTGAAATCAGCCGGCGAGGACACATTCCCGGTTATCAGGCAGCCGGGGTGGAAGTCGTAGCGGTTTGCGACACAAACCTTTCACGTGCACAAAGTACGGCGCGCGACTTCGGCATCCCTCACACCTACACGGATTTCCATGAGCTGCTATCGGATCCCAGTATTGATGTCGTCAGTATCTGTCTGCCCAACTATCTTCATGCTCCAGCCACTATCGCCGCTCTGGAAGCTGGTAAGCATGTATTGTGCGAAAAACCGTTTGCCGTATCTGGATCGTTGGCGGAGGAGATGATTAAGGCTGCACATCACAGCGGCAAGTTACTGAGCGTAAACCAACATATGCGTTTCGAGGGCACCGCGCGTGCCATGCGCGAAGCCGTGGAAGAAGGTCGGCTGGGCCATGTATACCTGGCCGACGTGCGTATGATCCGCTACGCCGGCATTCCAGGATATGGGAGCTGGTTCACCAATAAGGATATGGCAGGTGCCGGAGCACTGTTCGACATCGGGGTTCACATGCTGGACCTGGCCTTATTCCTGCTCGGGTTCCCCAAGGTAACCGCTGTGCACGGATCCTTAAGCTCGGCACTCGGTGAGCAGAAGATCGGACTGGGTGGTTGGGGCATCGACCGCAGCACGCAAGGCCGCTACGACGTGGACGATACAGCTACCGCACAAATCAGCCTGGCTGATGGTGGCCAAATTAGACTGATCGTGACCTGGGCTGCCTTTCTTGCGTCCGAGGAACGAGTTACCCTCCTCGGCACACATGGTGGCGCTGATCGCTCACCCATAACGTATGGACGGGAGGCTCCTCTCCGTTTTTACCAGGAGCACAATGGTTACATGGAGGCAGTCATCCCCGACCTTTCACGATATCCAGCTGCAGGAACATCAGCCTCCATTGCTTCATTTATCAAGGCTGTGCAGGGCGAAGGGCCGCTTATGGTGAAACCGGAAGAGGCGCTTTTAACCACGCGAATATTAGAGGCCATACAACAATCCGCCACGACAGGCCATGAAGTGATGTTATGACAGGCATAGACAGGCCTGTTGAGTTGACCGATTGGCCAAACGAAGTTGTGACATTCCTGGGGACTGTGAATAACGTCTGGATTCCGGCTCAAGGTGTCACGTCAACTGTATACGCGGTCGAGACTGCCAGGGGCAATTATGCCGTTAAGCTCGCAAAAGGAACGCTCTACAGCGGGTGGCTGGCGCGCGAGTATAACGTTTTGTCTTCACTTGCAGTGACGCAGATACAAACACCACGTCCACACGTTTATACCCGACGAGACACAGCTCTGGTACCCGAGGGATGGCTGGTAATGGACTTCGTGCCTGGGCAAACGCTATCGAACGTCTTGCAGCAGACAGTGGATCTCCTCACTCGCGGGATCTTGCTGCATGACTTCGGCCATGCATTGGCAGAGCTGCACTCCACCCCTGCACCC
>JAJYKL010000142.1 GCA_021788625.1 Chloroflexota bacterium | reverse complement strand
GCGCGAGCCGGCTATGATCTCCTACTCTCTGTTGGGGGTGATGGAACCCTGCACGAGGTTATCAACGGCCTCATGCAAGTGGAACCTGACATGCGACCATCCGTTGGCATCGTGCCGGCCGGTTCAGGCAACGACTTCGTGCGCGGAACCAATCGAGACCTGACACCAGTCCTAGCGATCAATCGTGCTTTCGATGCAGACGACGTGAAATCGATGGATGTCGGATATGCCCGCTTTGACGATGGATCAGCGCAGTACTGGGAGAATGTGTTAGGTATTGGTTTTGATGCTGCTGTCAACCTGCATAGCATGCACTTGGGATGGTTGCCCGGCAAAGCGATGTACTTTGTCGCAGCGGTGGAAACCATTATCAAGAACTATGACGCACCCATGCTTGAGCTGATCATTGATGGTCATTTATCCAGGCAGCACGTGCAAATGCTCACCATCGGCAATGGACCACGTGAGGGTGGCAGTTTTATAACGACACCCGCCTCCAAAATCGATGATGGCTTGCTGGACTACGCCATGTTCGATCCCGTGTCACGTCCTATGATGGTGCGGCTCATCCCGGAAGTGATGCGCGGCACGCATGGGCGCTTTAAACAAGTCCATTTGGGTACGTGCTCTACTATTTCCCTTACAGCAGACCGGCCATTGCTTGTGCACACCGATGGAGAGATGGTGGCCACCACCCAGTCCAATGTTCGCAAAATAGAGATTGGCATAAAACCTGCAGCGATCAAGTTAGTATGACGGGGCTGGGAGTGATTATTCACGAAAAACAGAGAGCACGGCGTTTTCTGCACCATGGCCCTGATCGCGAATGTAGCGCTGCAAAACAGCATCATTTTTGTGGCCTGTTTGCTGCTTGATTCTCCAGACTGGTACATCACGGCCGGCGGCTTCTGTTACAAACCCGGCACGTAAGCTGTGACCGGCAAAGATGGTTGGATCCAGACCAGCCGCTGCGGCGTATTTTTTCACTATGCGAGCCACTTCTTTGTCGGTCATTGTCCGATCATGAATATGACCCCAGCGGTCGATCGGTCTGAAGAGGGGGCCGTGCGTTATTTCAGCAGCATGCAGCCACTTTTGTAATGCGGAAACAGGGCACAACGAACTGCCTTTCAACCTGGGAATCATTTTGGTCATCCCACGACCCTCCTGGTCGGTCTTGGATTTACGAACCTTAACCGTAATTCGATCTTTCCCAAACTCTAAATCCACGACTGTAAGGTTACTTAGCTCGCTGCGCCGGAATGCCCCTGCATATCCTAATAACAAAAGAGCACGGTCTCGTAGTCTGCGCAGTTCGTCAGGACTCATCATTACCACGTCGATCAGCTTACGTAGCTCGGGTAAAGTAATCGGAGCTTTACCCTGTTGGGCGGTACCGATCGTCCGGCGGATGCCTCGCAATGTCTCCTGCACCTCAAGAGATCGCATCGGATTATCCATGTGCGCTGCGCGATGAGCATACGAAATGGCTGCCGCCTTGACCTGGATGGTGGACATCTTGGCGCCGATATCCGCCAGAAATGTAAAGTAATCGATTACCGCTGCGGGCAGAGCAGGCAGAGAGCTGTAGTGGTGTTCCGCACAAAACTCGCCAAAGTCTTTCAAGTGTGACTCATAGGCACGTTTCGTGTTGTCGGATTTTGAGGCATCGACATAACGCCTCACGCGGCGCGCGCGCTCAACGGCTCGTTTCACTTCAGGGGATATGGATGGTACCAGATCTGCCATATGGACTCCTGTATTGGCTATATGTTGAGGGCTATTATAATGTCCGAGAATAGAACGTTATCGTACATTGACAGGTCCCCCACGCCCGATGAATGGGGCTAATCTGGAGAAGCATGTGGCATGGTAGTATCGATATCTCAACCGGCCTAATGCAATATTCTTAACCATGTACGAAGTACCAAAGCCACTTGTCAATCTGAACAATCTGCCGCCACCGCTGATGACCTCCGAACCGGACTCGTTTGCCTACAATACTTTTAAGGTGCGAGTGCCACATATCGTCGACGATATTGTGACGTTCAATGATTTCCCGCCTGATGTATTGAATGCCATAAGTGCTTTACGCCAGGAGATCACAAGCGGAACGATCCGAGCACTTGAGGAAGAGGCACCTGACGTTGCATTCTGGGATAAGGTTTCTACGCACTGGCTGGAGCATTCCTGGCTGGAAGTTCCATGGTATTGGGCTGAAGCCTATTTCTATCGGCGTGTTCTTGAAGCTACTCATTATTTCCAGCCCGGTGAATGGTGTTATGTCGACCCCTACCAGCGACAGAAAAATGCCGAGTTAACGCCCAACGCTGCACCAGAATTACTGGGCAACCTCCTGAACCTCGATGCAGGCGATCAGCGACAACGGTTCGAGGTGCTGCTGTATGCGAGCTTATGGGGAAACCGGACCGATCTGAGCTATAACGTTGCAACCAGTCTGGGGCCCACCCAGGATTACTCCGATGAGCGCGTGAATCTGCTGGTCGATGACACAGCCCTTATATGGGATAAGTTGTCCTCGCGTTCTTATCGCAAAGTTGCCATAATCACCGACAATGCCGGAACTGAATTGTGCATGGACCTGGCGCTGGTCGATTTTCTGCTCAACGAGCAGATGGTACAGCGCGTCGATCTGCATCTAAAACCTCAGCCCTTCTACATCTCAGACGCCATGTCCAAAGACGTTATATCCACCATACAGGTGCTTATAAATGGCACGCCACACCTGAAGGCGCTGGGGCGTCGCCTGCGTGAGTATGTTTCGCAGCAGAGACTGTTGCTTACGTCACATTGGATGTATACAAGCAGTCTGTTTTTCTTTCAGCTACCAGGAGATCTATACACCGAACTGGGAACGTACGATCTCGTAGTACTGAAGGGCGATGCAAACTACCGGCGCTTGCTTGGCGATGCGCATTGGCCGCCCACCACATCATTTGCCGAGGCTACAGCCTATTTTCCAGCTCCGTTAGTCGCATTGAGGACGTTGAAGGCGGAGCTTATAACCGGACTGGCTCCGGGCCTGGCTGAGCAACTGACGCAACACGATGCAGCCTGGCTGGTCAATGGCAAGCGTGGGGTCGTGCAATCCAACCTGCGCATTTAAGATCAATGCGGAGCGCGACTGCACGCCTTACGCTGCAGTCACATCAGGTCCATGCGCCGTCCGATGCAATGCGAAATGGACTACACTTCATCGCAGGTCTATGAATATCCAATCCTTGTTCGATTCGACTGCGACAGGCCAGATATCCGGCGATCCAGAAGGTGGGCAATCCGCTCAACTTTTGGGCACTCTCACAGGTGCCCGGGTGTATCCTCGTTCCATCACCTCACTTAATGGGAAGCTCTACTTCCTGATGAAGGAGGCAGGTGGAAAGTACCTGGCTGTTGTGAGCCAATCACCGCTGGAGATAAAGCTCGCACAGGTCCACCAAAGGCGCCTACAGGTGTCGGACGAGGCACTTCACCTGACGACCATGCCTCTGAACGCACCGAGTGCCATATTTCTGCGTCAGCAAATCAACTGGTTGCAACCTACCCTACTCGGCCTGTCCAAATCAGCCGGCTGCGGCGACCGCTTGGGATTGGCAACTCCAGGCCACGTACGTGCAATTCGCTCATGCAAAGGTGGTGTGCGTCCGATTTATGCACAACAGTCCATCCGAGAGATGGCCCGTACATCCCGAACCCCAACACAGGTACTGGATGACGCTATGTGGGGAGCTTTTCAGGAAGGATGGAGATCAGGATTTGGCGCCGATGCCGACCATCTCAAAACATATGAAGATATCGATAGCTGTGTGGCAGCCGGCTATACTTTCTACACCTTTGATCCCGGTGCTTATGTGGACAACGAGAGTAATCCGGCCAAGTTCGAGCAACTGCCTTGGGCGGATCTGGAAACCACAATCTCTGACACCCACCAACGTTACAGCACGCAAATGGAGCCGCAAATACTGGCGAGCGGACTCGTCAAATATGGACGTGCCCTGGTCCATGTGAAGCAGATGTACCGTCATCTGAGGTCAACCATGGCGGGCAGGCCATATGAGGTGGAGGTGTCGGTCGATGAGACAGACCAACCCACAACGGCCAGCGAGCACCTCATCATCGCCACCGAGTTACATCGGTTAGGTGTGGAATGGGTGAGTCTGGCACCCCGCTTTGTAGGCCGCTTCGAAAAAGGAGTTGACTACATAGGCGACGTGAACGTCTTCGAGAAAGATTGCGCGGAACACGCTCGCCTGGCCCGGCAACTCGGTCCGTATAAGTTGAGCATTCATTCCGGGTCAGACAAGTTCAGCATCTACCCGATCGTGGTGCGTTGGACAGGTGAGCTGGTACATCTCAAGACTGCCGGAACCAGTTACCTGGAAGCACTGCGCACGGTAGCCCGCTGTGATGCAAACCTGTTCAGGCAGGTTTACAGGTTGGCTCACGAGCGATATGCCGAGGATCGTGCGTCATACCATGTCTCGGCAGACCCGGCCCGTGCTCCGCGTGCCGATTTATCCGGAGTGAATGACTTGCAGGCTGTGTTGAACCAGTTCGACGCGCGACAAATGTTACATGTTTGTTTCGGTTCGATTTTAGCAACGTATGGTGAACCCATCAAAGCGGTGCTGGAGCAAAATGAAGAAACACATTACGCAGACCTGGAGCGGCACTTCAAACGGCACCTGGAAGCGTTTTGCTAGCACAGTCGAGCTATATGGATAACACACTATTCAACTTATCAGGAAAGGTGGCTGTAATCACCGGTGGCAGTGGAACGTTGGGTACCGGCATGGCGAAAGGGCTTGCCTCGGCAGGCGCCCGGATCGCGATCATCGGTCGGGATGGCTCGAAAGCACAGCGTGTGGCGGAGAGCTTGAACGCTGAGGACGCTGCCGGATTCAGTGCTGATGTAACGCGACGCGACGAGATCGAACGGGTGGCGGAGACTCTCTTAACGCGGTGGGGGCACGTTGACATCCTGGTGAACGCAGCCGGAGGCAACCGTCTCGACGCAATTACCAATCCAGGACAGACCTTCTTTGACCTCTCTCCCGATGCGATGCGAGCCGTATTCGAGTTGAACCTGATGGGTACGATTCTCCCCTCCCAAGTATTTGGGCGTCATATGGTAAAGACGGGACAGGGCAGCATCATCAACATATCATCCATGGCAGCCTCTCGACCTCTCACACGCGTGATCAGTTATGCTGCTGCCAAAGCTGGAGTGGATAACTTTACCCGCTGGTTAGCGGTTCATCTGGCCAAAGAATATTCGCCTCATATACGGGTGAATGCCATGGCACCGGGATTCTTCCTGGCTGAACAAAACCGGGCACTGCTGATCGATGGCAGCACAGGAAAGCTTACTGCCCGGGGGCAGGCCATCATCGACCACACCCCCATGAACCGCTTCGGTGAAGCTGCCGATCTGATTGGAACACTCGTCTGGCTGGCTTCTGATGCGTCAGCCTTTGTCACGGGTATCGTTGTTCCCGTGGACGGAGGCTATAGTGCGTTCGGTGGCGTCTAGGCATGAATCCGTCAAATCCTGCGCCAATCATTCGTTCCAATACTTAGCACCGGGCAAACTGCCATCCATCGTGTACCCTCCATCCAGGGTTAACACCTGACCTGTCATGTAGCGCGACTCGTCCGAAGCCAGAAAAACCACGCCCGCGGCGATCCATTCTGGCTGGGCGATTTCGCGCAGAGGCACACGTTGGTAGAGCGCCTGCTTCACCGACTCCGTATACATTGGCAGTGTCAACTCGCTGTAGGTGGCGCCTGGAGCGACGCAGTTGACTCTGATCTTGAAAGGCGCGAGTTCCGTCGCCATCGTGCGTGACATGGCTTCGATTCCACCCTTCGCAGCAGTATAGGGACCGGCGGAGGGTTCGGAGAGCGTAGCGTGGATGGATGACATGCTGATGATAGTGCCGCCCTTTTTTTGCTCGATCATCACGCGCGCCGCAGCACGCGAACAGAAAAACACACTGGATAAATTGTTGCGGATGATCTTGTTCCAGACCTCATCGGTGACTTGCCAAAACGATCCTTCGGAAATGATGGCCGCATTGTTCACTAAAATGTCCAACGCCCCCAGTTCAGTCACCACTTGCGATACCATACGGTCGACCTGCGCTGAATCGCCAACATCACACTGAATAGCCAGGTTGCGATGTCCCTGATCACCAATCTGCTTCGCAACCGCTTTCGCCTTCTCAATCTGCAGATCGGCCACGGCAACGTTTGCGCCCTCACTCGACAGCGCCAGAGCAATTGCTTTACCAATGCCGGCTGCCCCACCTGTAACAATTGCGTTTTTACCTGCAAGTCGCATTGCGCCCTCCTATTCGTCTGATGCTATCCCAGAGTATCTCTCAAACCGTCCACTATGGTGAGTCCATCCTGCGCCAGGCCGGGTAAAGCACGTGCCATGCTTAGTCGCCACTTCTGTACTGCTGCGCCGTCCTGTAGAGAGCCAGAATATTGTCAAGCGGAGTTACAGACTGCAAATTGTGACAGGGACCGATGATCAAACCTGTGCCATCTGAACCTAATACATCGATAAGCCATCGCACCTGCTGGCGCACCTCTTCGGGCGTGCCAAACGGGAGAGTCTGTTGGTTATCCACCGCGCTGTGAAAGCAAAGCTGCTGACCGAAGCGTTTCTTTATAGCAGGCAAATCCCAATCACCACAACGCCATTGCACCGGATTCAGGATGTCGATGCCCATTTCGACCAGCACCGGCAGCAGGCGACGCATATCGCCGTCGTCATGGTGAAAGACGTGGATGCCATACGATTCTGCCAGGTTTATGGCTCGCTGCATAGGCGCGCGATAGAACTCCTCGAACACTCGTTGGCTCGCCAGGAGACCATGCTGCGAACCCCAATCGTCAGTCACCTGAGTGGTGTCTATCAACCCGCGTGTTGCTTCGAAGCAACGCCGGTGGTACTCGGTGAAGAAATCCGATAATTTAAGAATCAGATAGTGCGTGAAGTCCGGTTTATCGAACGGGTCGAGTAATGATTGTTCCAAGCCCCGCAGCAGATTGTGATAGTAGAACAGAGCCGTGTAGCCGCACTCCACGGCGCGATCACCCGTACGCTGGGCCAGGCCAGGCAAAGCGTCGTAGTTGTACCAATCAGGGGAAGGCCAGTTATAACGTTCCAGGTCATCCAGGGTCTGTGCCTCTGCCAGCGGGTGGTAAACCTGTTCATCATAGGCGCCGGTAGCGTATTGCTGGCTGCGAAAACCCATGCCCCACTCATTCTCGTGGTAGCTGCCTTCGACCTTAAGTGGTGGGCCGATATAGGGAGGAGTAATGCCTATGATGCCATCTATGTCCAGCGCGTTATAGACTTCCAGGTTATTTTCAACACGGCAATAGTGGCGCAGCGCTGACCATACCTCATCAGTGGCCCAGATATCGGTGGGGATACGATCCACAGGCTGGTGGCAGATAGCGGCCAGTATCCGCTCGCGATGATTCATGGCCAATTACGATTGGTGCGGAGTATTGATTTGACCTTGCATGGCGCTGATCGCATCGACGAAACGGCGTGTGATGCTGTAGGGGCTGGTGATGGCACTACCTATGCACACGGCATGAGCACCCATTTCAAAGCATTGCACCAGTTGCTCGGGTGTGCTCACGCGTCCCTCCACGATTACCGGAACAGCGACTGAAACGACGAGCTCACGCAACAGGTCGAAATCAGGGCTATGCTGGAGGAGCTTACGACTGTTGGGGGTATAACCGGACATGGTAGTGGCAACTATGTCAGCACCGGCTTGGGCTGCTGCAATACCCTCATCACAGGTCGAGACATCAGCCATCACAGGCACTGCCAGCTCACGGTGAATACGGCCGATTAGTTGTGCCAAAGTCGCACCCTCTGGCAAAGGACGGCCTGTGCCATCCATGGCCAACAGATCCGCTCCAGCGGCTACCGCATGCCTGGCCAGGTCAAAAGTAACGGTGATATAGGGATCGAATCCCTCAAACTTATGCTTATTGATGCCCAGAATCGGCAGGTGGGTCATTTTACGTACGGCCTCAATGTCTGCAGGACCGTCGACACGTAAAGCAACTGCCCCACCCCGTTCCGCTTCACGTGCCATCGCAGCCATATAGGCAGGACCGTGCAAGGCACTTTCCGGGCCAGCCTGGCACGAAACGATAAGACCACCTTTCAGTTGTGAAATAACAGGGAACATGACGATAACCTTATAGTCCTTATGAAATGCCGCCTACTTTCGACGTTCCCAAATATCATGGGTATCGATCACGGCAGTCTTCACATCGTTTGTGATGGGTATGCTCAAAGATTGCATGGCCAGGAACAATGCGCCGATGACCGGAGGGAACCTGGGTGGCTGATAAATTGCGTGAGGACAGTCTCGGTGAATACGTACCATCATCGGCTCCAGGATCACATTACCAGCATTGAATACCCCACCTGCAGTAGATACTATGGTTGGCACAGATTGCAGGCCCAGACGGAGCAGGACCACGACACCAGCCTTGCCAAGGTGAGTGCCCGCTTTTTTCATAATCGATCGAGCGACCTGATCTCCAGCATTGGCTGCTTCACCGACCACCTGTGCGACGGAGGCCAGTTGGACCCGGTTGATACGTTGCTC
>JAJYKL010000141.1 GCA_021788625.1 Chloroflexota bacterium | reverse complement strand
AAACTCTTCTCGGGGGAGATGGGCACGGTGTTGGTGGTGATGATCTCCTTAATGGGTAGCGCGCGCAAGCGTTCGACAGCTGATCCCACCAGCACCGCATGGGTGACGCACACGTACACATCGCGTGCCCCATGCTCCTTGACCACCCGCACGGTGTTTTGTATTGAGCCAGCTGTGGCAATCTCGTCATCCACGATGATGACATCGCAGCCATTCACCTCGCCGATAACGGTTAATGCCTCGGATTGTGCTGTGTTGCCCACGCGCCGCTTCTCCACGAAGGCCATCGGCCGCTGCAACTTGGCTGCAAAATTGCGTCCATGTTTGGCGTACCCCAGGTCGGCCGTCACGATCACCACGTTGTCCAGCTGCTGGTGAATGAAGTAGTCGCTCAGTAGATGGAAGCCGGTGATCTCGTCGCCGGGGATACTGAAGAAGCCTTGAATCTGACCCGCGTGCAGGTCCACGGTAATATAGCGGTCAGCCCCAGCAGTCTCAATCAGGTCAGCCATCAGACGGGCCGTGATGGGCACGCGGGGCTGATCCTTCTTGTCGCTGCGTGCGTAGGCCAGATAAGGCACCACGACGGTGATGCGTGCAGCGGAGTCGCGGCGCAGGCAGTCGATGGCGATGAGCAGCTCCATGATGTTATCGCTGACAGGCGATGATAAAGTCTGGATCAGGAACACGTCCTGGCCGCGCACACTCTCGTGTAAGCGCCAGAAAATATTCTCATTGGGGAAGCGGATGACGTCACGCCCGCAGAGCGCCAGGTTGAGGTAGGCGGCAATCTCGGCAGCGAGCTCGGGATGGCTGGTGCCACTGAATAGCTTTATGCCACCGAATCCCTGGATTTCATATGTGGTGTGGCTCAACTCCGTGTGCATAGTGATCTCTGTTAATCCTCTCTGTATTTTGCGAGTTATTGTTGGCAAGAATGGAGGTGACAGCGGTCGTTCAGGCTACGCAGCCTCCAGTGATCGTGCTCGTACGTGAGTTTGGTGATGGATGCATTGCCAAAGGTGAAGGGATGGCGGCGCAAAGGCGGCAAGCCCAGAACAGCACCGACGATGCCGCCCAGTGACCCGCCGTGGCATACCACCGCGATCATCTGATTTTCGTGTCGTGCCACCATGTCAGCCAGGAAGGAGTCGACCCGGACACGCATGTCCGCTCCGCTCTCGCCGCCAGGTCCGATGTGATCGGACGGATCTTGATCCCAGCGCAGTGGCATCATGGCCTGAATCTCTTCGCCTGTCAGACCTGTCCAGGCGCCCATGTGGAACTCGCGTAGCCGTTCGTCCAGGCGCACGGCCAGGCCACAGGCATCGGCAATAACCTGCGCCGTCTGGGCGGCACGCGAAAGAGGGCTGGCATAGATCGCGGCCAAAGGTTTGTAGCGCAGTCTCTCGGCAGCCAGACCAGCCTGGCGATGCCCCAGCTCGTCAAGGGGTAAGTCCAGCCAGCCTTGTATGCGGCCTGTCGCGTTGCCGATACTTCGGGCGTGGCGAACGAGGTAGAGTGTGATCACGGTTTAGGTGAATTGAACAGGAAGTCTGCCAGCAGCAGGGCCGCTTCGCCCGGGTGCAGGTCGCGCTTGGACACGGACGCCAGCAATTGCTGGTAGCGCTCGCCAGAAATGCGGTGCAGTGCCTGCTGCAGCAGCAGCTCGCGCAGTCGTGACTTAATCTCTGCATCCAGATGATGCAGAGTACGTCGCTGGCCTTCACCGCTCTCAGCCAGGTAACGCGCATGCCTATCCAGCGCTGCCATAACGTCGTCGATGCCTTCGTGATGGATGGCGCTCACTTTCAGGATGGGCGTGCGCCATTCCTGCCCCGCAAGGGAAACGTCTCGGTCACCTGCACGGGGTGCCCCCACTTCCTGGCCGGTGAGGACATCGTATTGGCCAGGGTGTCCCGTGTGCTCAGCCGGTGCGGCCATGTCCAAGGCGGAACGCAATGCGCTCACCGTCTGCAAGACGCCCTCGCGGTCGGCTTTATTCACCACCACGATATCGGCAATCTCCAGGATGCCAGCTTTGACGGCCTGCACCTCGTCGCCTGCACCGGGCGCTTCGACGACGATCACTGTCTGTGCGATGCTGGCCACATCCACCTCCAGCTGGCCGGCGCCGACGGTCTCGATGATGATGATGTCGAAGCCACACGCGTCCAGCACGGCTACCACATCGGCGGTTGCAGCAGCAAGGCCGCCCAACGCCCCGCGGCTGGCCATACTGCGGATGAAGATGCCTGGATCGCCAAACAGGTCGCGCATACGGATACGGTCACCCAGAATGGCACCACCGCTGAAAGGGCTAGAGGGATCCACCGCGATGATGCCCACCTGGGGCGGCTCGGGCCGGGCACGCAGGGCGCGGCCCAGTTCTGCCACCAGGGTGCTCTTGCCAGAACCAGGTGAGCCGGTGACGCCGATGACGCGGGCGTGGCCGCCATGCCTGTACAGCTTATCCAATTCCTGCTGTGCGCGACGATCGCCGTTCTCAATGCGCGTGATCAGGCGGGCCAGTTCGCGGCGCGTCAGAGTAGTTCCCGGTTGCCGGCGTACCTTTGTGGCGTCCCCTGTAACCGGAAGGTCAGGGGGTTCGCGACTGGGTTGGCTCATCGGAGGGGTTCCTTAACCGCAAGCTAGTCGCGCACAGGGGTGTGCGATCGGATGAAGCCGACAATGTCGGCGAGAGATGCACCCGGTCCGAATACGGCCGAGATGCCAGCCTGCTTCAAGGTGGGAATGTCTTCATCGGGGATGATGCCGCCGGCAAAGATGGGCACGTCGCCCAGGCCGCGCTCGCGCAACGCCTCGGCCACGCGCGGCAGCAAGGCATTGTGCGCGCCACTCAAGATGCTGAGGCCCACCGCATCCACATCCTCCTGCAACGCCGATTCGGCGATCATCTCGGGCGTCTGGCGCAAACCGGTGTAGATCACTTCCAGCCCTGCGTCGCGCAGTGCACGGGCGATCACCTTGGCGCCCCGGTCGTGGCCGTCAAGTCCTGGTTTCGCGATGAGGATGCGCAGCGGCCGGGCGTCGCCCGATTGATGTTCAGATGACTTTGACATTACGAATTAATTATAATAATGCTATACTTTTGCCAAGCCTTCATAGCCAGAGCTCGCACCACCGTTGACTTCCAGGCTGACAAAATAATACGCCCGGTCAGTGCCTTTACCTCCTGCGGCCTGTGCGTATACCACGCTAGTGGGCTCCGGCAGCCTGGACTGACCAGGCTATGGACGTTCGGAAAGTAATGCTGTAAGTGTCGCCGACAAGGTGGAAAAATGAAATACAGGCAGGTTACGGAGCGGGTGATTCATCAAGAGCACAAACAAAAATCGAAAGCCCCCATCGAGACCCTGAAAACAGGGACTGCCGTCAAAGCGCCGGTTCTCCCGGCTTCATTTGCCATTAACGGAGCCGTGGGCACTCAGCTCACACCAGAGCAGGCCGTGCAGCTGCAACGCACGGCCGGCAACCGCGCCGTGTTGCAGGCGCTGGGTAATCGCACGGGACAGCCGCGCGCGATCCAGCCCAAGCTCACCGTCGGCGCGGCGGACGACCCGTACGAGCGCGAGGCCGACCGCGTGGCGGGCCAGGTGCTGGCCCCCAGCGCCGGGCCGACCGAGGTGCAGCGCGAGGAGCAGGGCGAGGGCAACACCACTCGCCGTAAGCCCGCCGAGCGCTCGGAGCGCATCACCCCCCTGGCGCAGGCGCAACGCGCGCCCGCCGCCCAGGATCTAGGCGGCAGCTTCGAGGCGGGGGCGAGCGTGGAGCGCGCCCTGGCATCCGGCCGCGGCGCAGGCAGCCCGTTGCCGGCCCGCCTGCGCGCCGACCTGGAGCCGCGCTTCGGCGCCGACTTCGCCAGCGTGCGCGTGCACACCGGCGGCGAGTCCGATCATCTGAACCGGCAGCTCGGCGCCAAAGCGTTCACCCACGGCAACGACATCTACCTGTCCAGCGGGCAGTACGACCCGGGCAGCGGCGCGGGCCAGCGGTTGCTGGCCCACGAGCTCACCCACGTGATGCAGCAGGGCGGCTCCGTTAAGCGACGCGTGCAGCGCTATCCGGCGACGGCGATCAAGTCGAGCTCCAAGCTCGACTGGGTCAAGCAGACCCTGTCAGTAGACCACCCGAGCGAAGGTAAGAGCGGTGGCGTGTTTATCTTTGGCAGTGACGCCCCGCTCACTTCCATCGTCGTAAAGCCCGAATACTATGTAGACCAGGGCAACGACCCGGAAACCGCCAAGGTACGGATCAACGCGAGGGCAAAGTCCAGCATCGGCACCGACATCTTGAAGGTTACGGGGGTCAGCACACCCGATACGCGCATTGTCAGCGACAGCGAAAAGAACGCAATATTGGCGGCGGCAAGCCAACACAGCGCGGCTATTCCCAATGTCCACAATGACGCCGTAACCGGAGAGCCCAGTCAGTTGGACTTCATCCGGATCATGGGTAAGGCGCAAGGCGAGAGCATAGCCAAGGCGAGCAGTGAAAAAGAAAAGAACACAGGTAACGTCGACGTCATACGGCTCGTCAACCGTCTCAGCAACATCAAACTCATGAAGGAGGTGGGCAAGATGATTGCCATCGACGCCTTCGTGAAAATGGGCGACCGCGTTACGGATGTGGGAGCCAACCTGGGCAACATCATGTTCGCCGGCGACACGGCGACCGCGATAGACAACTCCTCGGACTTGCGAAAGCTGAATTTGATCAGCAAGGCGGGCGTGGGCCTTCACTTCGCGCAACTCCTGCTCGTCCTGAACGACCGGCCGAAGTTAATTGACAGCTTCCTGGGCAGTGTGGAATCGTTGATCGGTGACCCTACCGCGCAGCAGGCATTCCACGGGTACATTGCCTCCAATGACGATGTCGTGCAAAAGTGGAAAAACGCGCTCAGCACAGGCATGGATGACGGCATTGCCAGCATAAAGGCCCTGTTCGCCAGCAAGAAGTCCAGAGCCACCATGAAGAAGTCGGTCACGGGGTGGGGTAAAGCCGGATCAAGTATGGCAAGCTGGGAAGCCATGAAGGAAACGTATAAGGTGTTTGAAATCGTCGGAGGCGGAGAGCAGGACATGGCACAGGTCGCCAGGCTGCTCAAGGAATACCGGGCATACCGCGAGGCGCGTGCCAAGCGCATGTTCGGGTTCAAGTGGATGACCAGTAAGACCAAGAAGAGGGTCCAATAGTAGGCCTCCAGCTCTATTCTGGTGTGCCGTTAACGGGATGACATTATGCCTGGTACCACGTCGTCCAAACAGGTCGTAAACGCGAAGCAGCCGGTTCGTCCGGGGCGTGAGTATAAGCGGGCCGAACACAGCCGGGCGCCTACAACGGAACCACCCCTCCCGTCAGTGGTCTCCGCCACCGCACATGGGGGAGTCGGCATCCAACTCACGTCGGCGCAGGCCCTGCAGTTACAACGCATGGCCGGCAACCGCGCCGTGTTACAGACGATGGGCAAGGGCGCACAGCGCGGCGCAGGCTCATCGCGCGCGATCCAGCCCAAGCTCACCGTCGGGGCGGCCGACGACCCATACGAGCGCGAGGCCGACCGCGTGGCCGCCCAGGTTCTGGCCCCCGGCGCGGCGGCCGTATCAACACCCACCGACGGGGACGGAGAGGTGCGGCGCCAGCCGTTGGCGTCGACGATCTCGCCGCTCCGGCGCGAGAAACGCGCGCCCAGCCTGGGCGGCAGCTTCGAGGCGGGGGCGAGCGTGGAGCGCGTCTTGGCGTCCGGCCGCGGCGCGGGCAGCCCGCTGCCGGCCCGCCTGCGCGCCGACCTGGAGCCGCGCTTCGGCGCCAACTTCGCCGGCGTGCGTGTGCACACCGGGGCGCAGTCAGACCAGCTCAACCGCCAACTCGGCGCCAAGGCCTTTACCCACGGCAGCGACATCTATCTGGCCGGCGGCCAGTACGACCCGGGCAGCGGGGCGAGCCAGCGGCTGCTGGCGCACGAGCTCACCCACGTGGTGCAGCAGGACGGAGCCGCGACGCGCGGGAACAAGGTGCAGCGCCTGTTCGGCTTCGGCAAAAAGAAGCCGGAAGACCCGACGCAGAAGTTCTACGAACAGACCGGCGAGGTGCCGGAGAAGTCGCGGCCGTTCTTCCGGCTGGGCATCACCATGAAGGGCGGCGGCTACACCCGCGGCGATATGAGCTTTAAGGAGATGGCCGGGATGATGACCGGCCACTCGTGGATCGAGCTGCAACTGGGCCCGGACTTCACGAAGACCGCGGACCTGCGCAACGCGCCTGGGGGTGACCAGATTTACGGCGCCCTGGAGGATGTGACTCGCGGCGCTCTGGACTCGCAGGGTTCCACGACGATCGGCTTCTACCCTGACGTGGAGGAGTTGACCACGGGGGTCGTTGTCAAGCAGATATTCGGCATGCGGGTCCCCGGCATGATCCTGGAACCGGAGCAGGAGCACTTCGCCGGCAAGGGCCTGGGCATGAAGAGTTACATCGTCTCCACCCCACAGCAGGCGCTGGGACTGTTGAAGTTCGTCAAGTCCAAGCGCCACGCGCCCTACAACCTGCTGCACTACAACTGCACCGACTTCGCCGCCGACGCCATCCAGGCGGCCGGCTTCCCCCGCCCCGCCGACATCACCAACAAGCTGGGCATGACCACGCCCTCCAAGTTGTACAAGTTCATCTACGAGAACAAGGAGCTGGGTAAGAAAGGCACCCAAATCAAAGAACTGGGCAACAAGAAGAGCGAGAGCGGGCGCGCGTACGACGTCAAGCACCTGAGCACGAGCGACCAGAAGGAGCTCGACAAGCGCAAAGCCAAGCTGGCGAAGAACATCAAGGCGCACGCCGCTATGCCGAAGGGTAAGAGCATGGAGCGCCCGGAGCCGGCGGAAGAGCCGGAACCGGCACTCGCGAAGCCCAGGGGCAACGTTCTGGGGGTCTACGCGAACAAGGGGGACCCCAAGCCCGCAAAGTACTTGCTCGAGAACGAGCGGGACTTCATCAACGACGATAAGGACCAGGGAGACGGCTGGACCGACTTCAACCTCATGTCGGAAGGCTTCTACTACTACTGCAAGACCGACGAGTTCGCCGCCTTCATGAACCCGGACAAGCCCAAGGGAGAGGCGGTGGAACAGCCCAAGGCCAAGTACGATCACATCGAGAACAAAGCCTTCCGGTTGACGTGGCCCGCCGACCACGAGCTGAGCGGCTGGACCAGCGAGGACGGCACCACTACGGTGTCGTACAAATTCCCGGAGGAGCACAGTCTGAAAATCGGGGTGTACGAAAGCGCGAAGCTGCAGGGCCGCTGCCGGGTGGATATCATGGGCACGGGTAAGAACCTCTACGTGGCGCTGGACAAGCTCTTCGACGAGAAGGGTCAGCCGTCCGCGGCCATCGGGGGCGTGCCCAAGCCCCCGCCGCCCCCGCCGCCCCCGTAACGCACGCGGGATTACCTCACAGGCCTGCATGCCTGTGAGGTTTTTGTTAGCCCACCAGCGGCGAGCGGCGCGGCTTACCACCCTGGCGCGGGTAAGCAGGTGGTGTAGGTCGGGCCTTGCGGATGACGACCAGTGCGCGCCGGTCGGGCAGGCCTGGTAGGGTCACATCCTGCACGGCCTGGAGCTCGCCACCCAAGATGCGGATGGCGCGGGCGGCCTGCGCGGCTTCCGCCCGCGCATCGCTGCCCTTCATCGCCACGCACAGGCCGCCGAGGCGCGCGAAGGGCAGCAGATACTCCACCAGCGTGGGCAGGGGCGCTACGGCCCGCGCGATGACCGCGTCGAATCGCTCGCGGTAAGGCGCCTGGCGGGCTGCTTCCTCTGCACGGCCTTGCACCGTGCGAAGGCCAGTCAACTGGAGATCAGATATCACGGCCTGGCAGAAAGCCACCTTCTTGCCTGTACTGTCCATCAATGTCATGTCCAGGCCGGGCCGGGCGATCTTTAGTGGAATGCCCGGCAATCCGGCGCCGCTGCCAACATCGAGCAGAGTGAACCCTGAGCGTGCCAGAGGAGGTACGCTGTGCGCCTCATTCTGTGGCTCTTGATCTATAACACGCAGGACGGTGAGTGAATCAGCGAAATGGCGGGTGAGGATGGCAGCGTCGTCCGTGATGGCTGTCAGGTTGAAGCGTGCATTCCACTCGACGAGAAGGTCACGGAAGCGCACCAGTTGGGCAGCCTGCAATTCGGTCAGGCTCACGCCCACCCTGAAAGCGGCATCCTGCACCTGCAAAATGGTTATTGCCATGATCGGTCGTTGCGAATACAAACTGCTATACTTGCTCGGCTGAGAGCAGACTGAATTGCTACGATCAAGATGAAACGCGCACCCCTGATCTTCATCCTGTGCAGCTTCGTCGCGCTGTGTGTGCTTTACAACTTTACATTTCCTCTGCTTGAGGGCATTGACGAGCCTTCACATTATTGGTACGTCAATCAGGTCGCCAATACGAAGAACTTGCCTGACCTGAGCCACTACACAGGTGACCCCTTGACATACGAGCGGCATCAGATGCCCCTCTATTACGTCCTTGCTGCCGTTTTCATTGCACCCATCGACCGGTCGGGATTCTCGGACTATGTCGTGTTCAATGTCGGCGGCGCTCCGCCGAATATGTTAGTACACAACGAGGACGAAACCACGTGGCCTCCTGCTGGCACCGTGCTGGCGGTGAGAGTGGTGCGAGGGTTCTCGACCCTTTTGGGTTTAATGACTCTGATTTTCATCTATAGCGCCATTACTGCACTTGGGTTCGGGCGTGCCATTGCACTGGTGGGCACAGCCACTCTGGCTT
>JAJYKL010000140.1 GCA_021788625.1 Chloroflexota bacterium | reverse complement strand
TCTTTACCAAAACACACCTCCCACCTCAATTACAGATACCCCATCCCCTAACTATTTCGCCACCGAGTATACGTCCTGTTCGGAACCAGGTTCTACCGTGCATCCAGCATTCCATGCACTGTTTCGCGAGTTGGAGAACCCTCCATTGGTCCTTTCACGGTTACGGCCAGCGCGCCTACAGCATTGGCGAATCGACCAGCTTCCTCGGGTCGCATACCTTCCAGAAGCGCAACCGTGATTCCGGCGCAAAATGCGTCGCCCGCACCGGTGGGATCCACCTCGTGGACTGCAAAACCAGGAACCTGAATATCGTGGTCATTGTAAAAGATACGGCATCCACTGGCACCCTGCTTTAAGACAACCAGCTTGCCCCGTTCGGACAGACTTCGGCATCCTGCTTCATCGCTCGAAGCACCTGTTAGCATCATCGCCTCATTCACACTGGGCAGAAAAACGTCTGCTCGATCCAGCACGGGCTGGCAGATTTCGCGAATTTCCTCCACGCTTAGAACTTCGGGCCGGATGTTTGGATCAAAGCTCAACCGCCCTCCGGTAGGCAGGCACTCCATTGCGAAGTAGCAAGCTTGTCGGGCAGATTCGCAGATGGCCAGGTTACAGCCTGTCAGATGCAGCCACCGGGCATTCGAAAAGTATTCCGGATGCACATACTGTGGTGACAACTGGCCTGCCGCTGCGTGTCTCCAGTGGTAGATGAACTGGCGACGCCCACCGGTGAAGTAGGCAACAAAAGCAACACCGGTCGTGTGATCAGCCAGCGTCTGCACACATGAAGCATCGACTCCGTCGCGCGCAAAACGCTGCAAGAGGCATACTCCGAAGTCGTCTTGGCCAACTGCTCCGATAAAGCCTGCTTGATGACCGAGCCGCGCAATGGTATCGATGTAGATGGGTGTATCACCACTGGGGTATGGACCAACAAACGAGCCAGGTTGATCGAGTGGTTCGTCAACACCCACACGCATCACCTCGACCAGCATATTTCCAATGGAGATCACTTCTGGTGTGTTCATGGTTGTTTCTCACGAACATTATCACGCCAGAGCCTGGCTTCAACCTTTTACGCACGTAGATGTTTAATAGGGAGGGCTCGCACTGCACTGCAGTTGAGCCGATGCACGTCTGATCTAGGCGCGGCTGCTCAAGGAAAAGCTGAGGATGTGAGTCGAGACCCGGAACCTTAACTGAATGGAGGAAGTAAATCACTATGATTCGGCTTGGCATCATCGGGACCGGTGGGATGGCGAATCACCACGCTACGCAGTACAGCACTATGCAGGATGTAAAGATGACAGCCTGCTGCGACATCTCATCAGAGCGACGCACAGCGTACGCAGAGAAGTGGCATATTCCGCATATTTATGCCGACTACCGAGACATGCTGGAAAAGGAGCAACTCGACGGCGTGGTCAATGTCACCCCTGATGCGATGCACGCCGACATCTCCATCGCCGTCCTGCAGAAACGCATTCCCATCTTCTGCGAGAAACCACTCGCCAGTAACCTGGATAACGCCAAACGGATGCTCGACGCAGCACGTCGAGCCAGTGTCCCTAACATGGTGAATTTCTCGTATCGTAATTCGAGTGGATTGCAGGCGGCCGTTGAGGTGATCCGTGCAGGCACGCTTGGGCAATTGCGGCATGTTGAATCCAGTTACCTGCAAAGTTGGCTGGTTAGTCATGGGTGGGGTGATTGGCGCAGCATGCCGAGTATGCTTTGGCGCCTATCCACCCAACACGGCAGCGCCGGGGTGCTGGGTGATATCGGTGTGCACATCTACGACATGACAAGCTTCCTGTGCGGTGACATTGATACCATACAGTGTTCGCTGCGCACGTTCGACAAGGGTGAGCCAGAAAACCGAATCGGCGAGTATGTGCTCGACGCTAACGATAGCTTCGTCAGCACAGTCAGTTTTTGTAACGGTGGTTTGGGAACCGTGCATGCATCGCGATGGGCCATCGGACAGGCTAACAGTTTGCGCGCTCGAGTGTATGGTGATCAGGGGGCAATAGAAATTGATCTCGACCGTTCTTATGATGAGTATCGCATCTGCAAAGGTATAGTCAACATTGACAAGTTTAAGTGGGAGACCGTAAAAGCTGCACCGACGCCAAGCAACTACGAACGTTTCGTTACTGCCATTAAGACAGGCCGGAATGATGCATCGGACTTCGCTAATGGAGTAAAGATCCAGGCTTACCTTCATTACAGTATCGAGGCAGATAAGCGCGGCTGTACCGTAAAGGTCGAGTTATGAACCAATCGGATCACGCCTTTGCTGCATTACAAGATGAAGGGGCTGTACCACTTGCTCGGCCGCTACGAGTTGGAATCATAGGCATGGGCGGATTCGCCGGTATACACCATGCTACGATCCACACTCTGGAGCAAGCGGGATGGTGCAAGCTGGTTTGTACATGCGATCCGAACCCGGCCGCTTTTGTGGAACGAATGCAAGGCTGGGATTTTCCGCACCGCGATGTGAATGTTTATGACCGCTACGATGCCATGCTCGATGCCAGCATAGACAAGCTTGATCTGGTGACTATCCCCACCCCCGTCCCCCTGCACGCTCAGATGCATCGCGCCTGCGTCGAGCGAGGCATCGCTGCGTATCTGGAGAAACCACCCACTCTTGATATCGCTGAGTTGCAGGAAATGCTAGCGGTTGAGGGATCGGCTATCCGCAAAACCAACATCGGGTTTAACTACATCATCGAAGAACCCAGGCAAACTCTCAAACGCCGTCTCATGCAGGGCGAGTTTGGCCGCCTGAGAAAAGTTCTCTTATCCGGATTGTGGCCGCGAGGACGGTCTTATTACCGCAGGGCTAACTGGGCTGGCAGGTTGCTGCTCGACGGGAAGCTGGTATTGGATTCATGTCTGGGTAACGCGCTAGCCCACTATGTACATAACATGCTCTTCTGGGCTGGGCAGAAAGACCTTTTCGACTGGTCTCCGGTGGCACAAGTGCGCGCTGAGCTCTACCGGGCACATTCCATACAGGGAACAGACACACTATTCGTCGAGGCAGAAACCAGCTCAGGAGTTGAACTCAGAATAGCTCTTACACATGCCTGCGCCGGTGAGAACCGTCACTGGGAGCGTGTGGAGTGTGACGATGCCAGCATCACCTACGTAACAGACAAAAGCTATGAAATTCGTCATAGCAATGGAAAAGTGGAAACTCAGTCTGTCCCATCTGTATCACTGCGTGAAAACCTGATCGCATATCTGGGGTATCTCAGCGGCGAAGGACTGAATCGGCCGATCACACAACTGGCCGATGCACAACCCTTCGTCGAATTGAATGATCTGGCGTACCTGGCATCCGGATCAATTACCACTGTACAGGACTCAGATTTGGATATTACGCAATATCGTGATGGGCGCGAAGAGTATGTGACGATACGAGGCATCGACGATGCCTGCCTGAGTTTCCTGGATGGCGGTCTATTCCCAAGTCAGCAACGGTTCGCGTGGGCGCACGTGGGAGGCGCCGCTACCCCAAGCGACTTACCGCACCTCTGCGATGTGGTGAATGCCATGGCAAAACAAGTGGACTGAGAGTGGTATGGGAGAGTGCTGGATTTGGCACAATAGTGACGGATCCACCAACAGGACGTATAAAAATGGAAAGGATCTTTACCTGCACGGGAATACACGCTTTAGCCTATCATGAATTTGAGCCACTTCCCTTAAAGCCCAACCAGGTTCGCATCAAGGCCGAGTTCGGCGCGGCGAAGCATGGCACAGAAATGAGTTTCTATCATGGTTATGCTATTCAGCGTGGCGCATACGACAATCAGATGGGTGTGTTCATGCGTGATACCCCCGCTAATCGCTACCCTTTCCACGTTGGCAATATGGTGGTTGGACACGTAATTGAGACTGGACAAAACGTCACGCGACTTAAAAAAGGTGATCGCGTTCTTGCCTATAGTGGATTCGCCACCTCGACCGTAGTCGACAATGCGAGTTGCTGGATACTACCCGATGACACACCCTGGCAATCGGCTGTGTGCATCGATCCCGCCGACTTTGCCTTCTCGGCTATTCGGGATGGAAATGTACGGATCGGCGATGGCGTGGCTGTATTTTCTTTAGGCGCCATCGGCTTGATGGCAGTGCAACTATTGCAGCTCGCAGGTGCATACCCAATCATTGCGGTCGATCCCATTGCCCAACGCCGCGACCTGGCCAGCCAATTCGGTGCTTCGCATACTCTTGATCCATTGACTTGCGACGCAGGGGTTGAAATCCGTAAAGCGACGCAGGGGCGTGGTGCTGATGTCGTCATTGAATACAGTGGTACGCGTCAAGCCATGCAGGATGCCTTGCGCGGTGTTGCTTTTGGAGGGACCGTCGTAGCAGGAGCCTTCCCCCCGCCCTATGCTGCTGGACTGGATCTGGGAGCCGAATCTCATATGAACCGGCCCAACCTCATCTTTACCCGCGCCTGCAGCGATCCGAATCGAGACTATCCACGTTGGGATAATGATCGTATCTACGCTTGTTGCTACCGTCTCATTTTGCAAGGCAAAATACAGGGTGAGAAGGTGGTGTCGCCGGTCGTCGGTTTCGACGAGTTATTGAGCGCGTATCCCAGGATCGCTGACGATCCAGCTTCGACACTGAAGCTGGGTGTTCGTTATTAAGGAACGAAGAATGCCTTATTTCACCTTACACAAAAAGATTGAGCTCAAAGCACTGGTCGAACGAATCAAGGACGCTGTTTATACGCCAGTTGGCGCGCTAACGGTGATGGCTTACAAGACTCGCGAGCCTGTTCCCTATGCAGAGCGGGAAAGTGGAACGCCTCTTGCATTAAGTCCTGGGCAGAAGTGGGGGGAACTCTTTGATTGTGCCTGGTTCCATTTCACGGGAAAAGTTCCGCAGCAAGCAGCAGGCCAGCAGGTGGTGCTGCTGATCGACGTCAATGGTGAAGCGTGCGTCTATGACGCTGCAGGGGTGCCGCTGCAGGGGCTGACCAACGTGAATTCAGAGTTTGACATGAGTTTGGGTAAGCCTGGCAAACAGGTAGTCCCCTTCCTAACCAGCGCAGTCGGAGGCGAGAGTGTTGATATATGGGCAGATGCAGGTGCAAACGATTTGTTTGGTCGTTTACAGGGGGGCGGGACACTTAAGCGGGTAGATATCGCCATTTGCCATCCAAATCTGCATGCGTTGCAATATGACTTCGAAGTATTGCATGAGCTGATGCAGCAGCTATCCGAGACAAGCGCACGGCATCAGCGCATCTGGGCTGCACTGACCGCAGCAGCGCAGGTGCTTCAGCACCTGTCTGATGAGGAAGCGGCCCATGCCAGACAGATCCTGGCGCCAGAGCTCAACAAGCAAGGCGGTGATGCCTCCCTTTACGTTAGTGCCATAGGGCATGCTCATATTGATCTGGCATGGCTATGGCCTTTACGCGAAACCATTCGCAAAGGGGCGCGTACCTTTTCGACAACACTCAGGTTTATGGAGCGCTATCCTGACTACGTTTTCGGCGCCAGCCAGGCACAACTTTACATATGGATGAAAGAGTACTATCCAGCTCTGTACGAACAGGTAAAAAAGCGTATCGCTCAGGGGCGCTGGGAAGTACAAGGCGCGATGTGGGTGGAAGCGGATACGAACATCAGTGGAGGCGAAGCGCTGGTGCGGCAGATCCTGCTAGGTAAGCGCTTCTTCCGTGCAGAGTTTGGCATCGAGGTTCGCAACCTTTGGCTCCCGGATGTGTTCGGTTACAGCGGTGCGCTGCCGCAGTTGCTTCGTAAGTCCGGGGTGGATTACTTCATGACTCAGAAGCTGTCATGGAGTCAGGTGAATCAGCACCCACACCACAGCTTCTGGTGGCGAGGCATTGACGGGTCAAAGGTGCTAACCCACATGGCACCTGAGGGAACCTACAACAGTTCAGCCGCTCCACGCGCCATCGCGGCGGCTGAGCGTAAATACCTGGACAAAGCCGTTTCCGAGCACCTGCTGCTCATTTTTGGTATTGGTGATGGCGGAGGCGGACCCGGCGAGGAACATTTGGAACGTCTGGCGCGCGAGAAAAACCTGAGTGGACTGTCTCCCACGGTACAGGAACCGGCCGCTCTGTTTTTCGAGAGGCTGGCGCTGGAGGCAAATTCATTCCAAACCTGGGTTGGTGAGCTTTACCTGGAACGGCATCAAGGCACCTTTACTACACAGGCACGTAATAAACGTTATAACCGTAAGCTGGAGCTGAGCCTTCGTGAAGCCGAACTGGCTACGGCACGCGAGTTGTGGCTGGCGGGCTTAGAGTATCCATCGGACGCTCTATTGGCGATCTGGCGCGAGATGCTGCTCTATCAATTCCACGATATCCTGCCTGGTTCGTCCATTACTCGAGTCTACGATGAGTCGAGAGCGCGGTATGCTGATCTGCTAACCAAAGTGCAGCAACTCAGCGACCAGGCTAACACCTCTTTGTGTAATAGCATCGATACAAGAGGACTGGCACAGCCTGTGGTTGTGACCAACTCACTTCCCTGGCCGAGACACGAGCTTGTGGAGTGGCAAGGTACCTGGCTTGACGTAACCGTCCCCCCGCTGGGCTATGTTGCCATCGATGCTCAAACCGCGAGTGCAAACTACGATGCACCAGTCTCCAGTGGACAAATGCTTGAAAATGAGTTTCTCCGCGCAACCTTTGACGCCAATGGCTCACTGATCTCGTTGTATGACAAACCGAACAGGCGCGAAGTGCTTGTCCCTGGCACTCAAGCGAATAGGCTGGCGGTCTATCGAGATTTAGGCGATGCGTGGGACTTCCCGATGCATTACGACGAGCAGGCACCTGAATACTTTGTTCTGCAGTCATCTGAGGTGCGGGTGGATGGTCCACGAGCGATGTTGATACAGGTCTATTCCCACGGCTCCTCGACACTCAGACAGCAGGTGGAGTTGACGGCACATAGTAGACGGCTTGACTTTGTCACTCATGTAGACTGGCAGGAAAGCGGCAAAATGCTGCGTACCTCCTTCCCGGTGGCTGTGTTCTCGACTGAGGCAACCTGCGAGATCCAATTCGGCAACATCCGCAGGCCTGCGCGACGTAATACCAGTTGGGACCTGGCACAGTATGAAGTGTGTGCCCATAAGTGGGTTGACCTTTCTGAGCGTGCTTATGGTGTAGCGCTGCTTAACGACTGTAAATATGGCCACAAGGTGTATGACAATGTATTGGACTTGAATCTGCTGCGTAGTCCTCACCACCCCGATCCCATTGCGGATAGAGGCGAACATGAATTCACGTATAGCCTGTTACCGCATGCTGGCGACTACGCAGAAGGAGGGGTGATTCAAGCTGCCTACGAGTTGAATGTGCCGCTATCCATCCATGCCACCGATATCCATGCAGGTGAGCGACCTGATCGCTGGTCCATGATATGGGTTGATAAACCCAATATCGTCGTCGAGGCCGTGAAGAAGGCAGAAGCGGGTGATGATCTCATCGTAAGGTTGTATGAGTCGACCGGAGCTACTACACAAACCAAGGTTAACTTCGGACTACCGGTGGTTGGCGTGTCGCTGGTGAATTTGATGGAGGAGGAAGCGCAACCACTGAATATCGTTGACAGTGCCGTAGACCTAGCATTCGGTCCGTTTGAGATTCATACACTACGCCTTGCCCAAGCTATACCTGGCGCGCAACCCGCTTAACCAGGGAAATATCTGTATACAAACCATACACTCAATCTCAACCTGGCCGTTTTAACGAAAACGGTGTTGAATGCCAACACCATTACCTACCCGTCTGGTGGCAAATGTACCCGGTGTACAAGATGCATGACCTCGGTGACACCGTGCGTGTCTGGAAGCATGCAGTTAATCACTATATGCAGAGAATCGTCAGGTATTTCATCGAAACAGTTCGGGCAGCTCATCGTGTGTTTGCCGTGGGTGACGCTCTAGTAGCTATGGCTGTTGGCGATGCGCGTGACTGCTCCCAAGCGCTGGCTGAGATGTTTGGTGAAACACGCCGAAAGAAGTTTCGGAGGTAGGTCAACGTCCTTCAAACGGAGATGGTGGCCCACCTCATGGCCACCTCGTTTTCCCATTGATAGCCACACGGGCCTATTTGTACAATGTTAATCACTATTGTTGAATTTCCTCGGTATTGGTAGGCAATGCGCGTGGCTTACCCCATTTGTCAGACACGATTTTGGCCGAAATAAAGTAGCACCTCGTGTCGTGTGACACTGATGAGTGCGGGCTCACCTTGGGTGGCCCAGCTCTCATCAGCTTGGCTGCTTGCGTCGCCGGTTTCATCCGGAGTACACCTGTGCCGGCGAGCGGTAATCCAACGCTTGATGCAGACGCTCCTGGTTGTAGAACACCAGGTAACGCGCCAGGTTCTCCCGCGCTTGTCTGGGCGTGTCGTATTCGTGTAGGTACACCTCCTCATATTTGATCGTCCTCCACAGACGCTCGACGAAGATGTTGTCGCAGGCGCGGCCGCGCCCATCCATGCTCATGCGTGTGCCGGCCGCCCGCAGGCGCGCCGTGTACGGGGCGCTGGTGAAGTGACTGCCCTGGTCGCTGGTGAAGATCTCCGGGACGGCGCAGGCTAAGGCCCGCTCCACGGCGCTCAATACGAATGGCAACTCCAACGTCTCGTCCAGCTCCCAGGCCACCACGTAGCGCGAATACCAGTCCAGCACGGCCAGCACGTACAGCCAACTGGCGCGCAGCCGGACGTAGGTGATATCGATTCCGAAGACCTGCCTGGGGCGCACGATGGCGACGTCGCGCAGCAGGTACGGCCAGACC
>JAJYKL010000139.1 GCA_021788625.1 Chloroflexota bacterium | reverse complement strand
GGCATGAGACTGTTGGGAGCGGGCGTATCAGCTTCAATGGAGCCATGCTTTTTCAAGCATGGAAACGCTCCGCTCGCAAGTGGGGCATAGTATAACCCAAAGCTGCGTTTATACATGCCATAGTGGGACGACCATTACACTTCGGCTTCTATTCATGGCCGCCGCGCATGGTGTCGTCCCTGTTCCGCTAGCACCACAAGGTTACTATCTGTACTCACCCTTTTTGTCACACCTAATGACAACCCGTTGCGCTGCTTATATTGGTCAGCCAGCGCGAGAGGCTCCCTGCACCACTTGCGCCACCTCCCCTCTCGCGCAGCCAGCCAAAGTAAAAAATCACTCTTTAATTGGTAAGGAGCACTATACAAGCGTCAGATGATGACAGCTTTGTGTTCGCTGGGTGTATAGGCCAGGCCAATGGCATACACACGCTGCTCATCGGCTCCTCCCGCTGGCCCCAGCGGGAAGAACAGCACCTGGTCGGCATCATGTTTGATTACTCGCCCCAGTTTTTCCATCAGTTCCACCCGCTCGCGGTCCGATAATTCGCAGCGGAAAACGGAGTATTGCAGGTGATCGCCATAGCCGCGCATGAACCTGAACACCTTCCGCCAGCGGCGATCATCCCGCACATCGTAGGCTACGATATATAAGAGTCGCATGTCCTGTCAGCGTGTTATAAACTCCGGATATTCCGCCAGCTCGCCCATCAGCAGCCGGCCCAACAAACGCAGTTGCACCTCCAGTACGCGCCGGTAGCTGATGCGATAGCCGAAGATCGGGTGGGTGATGAGCACATCCAGCCGGCTTTCGTAGGCTCCCAGGAACGTTTTGCGTCCCGCTGGAGTCAGAGCCGCCGCCGGACCGCGTTTTATAAAATCGTTCGCACTGAGCATGCCGTTATTGATCAGCGTGATCACCACCGAATCGGCGATGAGCGGGCGAAACTCCTCCATCACGTCCAGCGCGAGTGATGGCCGGCCATAGCGCGGGCGGTGATAAAACCCCAGATAGGGATCAAAACCGACTAGCTGTGCCAGCACCGACAGTTCCTTGGCCAGTAGCGCATAGGCGAATGACAGCAGCGCATTCACGGGGTCGCGCGGTGGGCGGCGATTACGCCCATTAAAATCAAACAGCCAGGCGTTGTCCTCTGAACGCGCTTTGATCATGCCTGAGAACGCCTCGAAGTAGTGTTTGGCCGCCTGCGCTTCGATGCCCAGCAGCTTCTCTGTGCTGTCGGCCTGCCATGCGGCACCAGCCAGTTCTGCCATGACTTTTGATGTCTCCGCAGGCAGATTCGCGTGATTGCGCATCAGCAGGGTGCGGCTGTTCCGGATCTTCGCATTGACGAACCCGCGTGCTAGCGCCAGGCTGCGGGCCGGGTCCAATGCGGCTGCATACTGTGCCAGGCGCAGTGTCACATTCTTGTGCGCCGGCCCATGTGCCAGGCCGTGAAACCAGCCCCCCGTCGAAAAAAACGCCACCGGAATACCCTGGCCCAGCGCCTCGACCAGCGCCTGTGTGGTGATCTGCACGTTGCCCAATAGCGCGATGTGCGATGTTTCGAAGATACGCGACTGGCCCAGCCGCTCACTCTTCTGCCAAACTTCGAATACCTCACCGCTCTTGGTGACGCGTGCGCCCTGCTCCTGCACGGTGAGGGGCAGCGCGTCATCGCGGGCGGGCATCAGGCGTCGAACACGTTCTTCCTGTTCGCCCTGCGTATCACCTTTTTTCGGTGGCGCGGATGAAAGCGCGTTCGTTTCGTCGGGCAGGCACAGAGGTGCCAGCGAGCAGCGCACGCACCTGGGGCTATCCGCCAGTGGAGGCGGAATATGCCCGGCCGCAGCCATCGCACGGGCTCCCTGCACGGCTTCGCGCGTGCGGGCGATCAGTGTCTCGTCGAAAGTCACCGTCACACGCTGCTTAGTCTCGCCGTAATACAGCACGCCCTCGTGGCAGGTGTACCTGTTCGCGCGCAGCACCAGCCCCTGCGCGCAGAGTTGCACGCAGTCCGTCTCCCAGGCGTGCTGGGGTGTGTCGGGCGGGCTGCCGTGCTTGTAGTCCACGGGCGTCAGCGTGAGGGGAACGCCGGGAGGCGCGCCTTGAGGCGCGCCTCCCGTCGCTCCCTCCTGTTCGCCCTCCAGCAGGTCGATGCGCGCGGTCAGATGTTCGTCGGGTGCCGAGAGCCACACCGAGCGCGCGTGGATCGTCTCGCCTTCACCCGCCCCCTCGCCTGGGGTGGGTAGGTCGCCTTTGGGTTGGTCCACGGCGCGGTGTCGGGCGCGCCCCTCGGCGGTATCGGCGCTGTCCTCAAACTCCCCCTGCACCCACTCCAGGTAGGCCAGGCGCGGGCAGTAGACGAACTCGTTCACCATGCGCGCCGGCGTGCAGTCGGGCACGTCGAGGAGGGTGTCGTCGGTAGTCATGGCGTGTCTCCATCGTGCATGGGTGCGAACAACCCCAGTCCATAGTGGCATGCGTAACCGAGTGCCAGAGGCCCGTTTACCGGTTCAGTGAACTCGATGATGAAGCCCATGCCCGGTGTGCTACCTCGCCGCCCATAACCGAATACGCGCTGTTGGCGGAACTCCAACCAGCGTAGTGCACGCCCTGTCTCCTTACATTCAACGTGATTCCACAGCGCGCATTGGTCCAGTAATTTCACACTCGTGGGAGATGGCAGTCCGCGGCGCGAAATCTCTTCGCGCAACACTACCTCGGGAAACTGCCCTGGCGGGCAAGTGTCGCGCTTTGTACCGTGCTGCTTGTAATGGCGGGTGGGGACAAATGGCGTGACGGAGCGCCAGCGGCGAGACAATCCGGTCAACACGGGTTGATCACACGGCTGCCCCAAGCCCAGCCAAACGAGGTTGAGAAGCACGCCTCCTGGCCCGCGCATCCGTCGCCACTCGTCCAACGTCGCCCTCTCGTGCGCGTTCAAGCCCTCTGGGGTGTACAGGGTGAGATGGTCTAGTCGCCCATCGCCGTCCTCGTCCGTCGGCAAAAAGAAGGTGTGCCGATGATCTGTCAGTGGCAAGCCCTCGCTTGTCTTGCCGGCGAACGTTAGAGATACCGCGCCCCCAAACAAACGACCGAACACTCCCTGTACGTACCGGCGTGATAATTCTGCCACATAGACTGTTTCCTTCAGGCCAGGAAGCACCGGGCCATCCAACGCAAATCGAGCTACTTTGGGGCGCGTCTCTGATATCGCCGTACGCGCCCGGCGAACAGCAACCGGCATGTGTAGTGAGTAAGCCGGGCGCAGGTAGGTTAGCCATCGGGAGCCAGGTGGATCGGTCCAACCTTCCGCATGCAGGTCGGCGGTTTCGGCAAGCAGGTTCCACAACGGATCCGGGCGTATGGCATCTTCGCCGTAACTCCATCCGTCCCAGGTGGCGCGGTCTGGACACAGAACGCGTGTTGGTTCCGTACCCTTGAGTTCAGCAGGCGATAATTCGCCGGCCTCAGAATCCAGCCAGCCACATACATCGCCCGGCAAAGCTTCCCAATTCAGGCACAGGCGCGCCACACACCAGGATTCGGCACGCCCCAGGTAGTTGAGACGACTCAGCACCCGAACCAGCGCTTCTGTTTCATCCGGAGTGAGGTCGGCGTCCGGCCAGCACACGCCGATTTCGGCAACAGTCCCGACTGCGATGAACGTGTCGAACACAAGTGTCTTGTCGCCGGGGCCCTTTTTATACCACGGCATAAAGTGACGGGTATGCGCGAGTGTGGCAGGCGGCAGTTTGAAAACGGGCGGCGCGGTCATCTTGGACAGTGCCAACGGGAGGTGAGCGTTGACGTGCGGATCGTCGCCCAGCTTGCGCTTCCACACCGCGCAGAGTGCGCGCAAAATGCGCCAGGGTGAGGGCGGCCATTCTGGCGCACCCTCGTTCACGTGATGGCCCCAGGGCGTGGAGTGAAATCGCCCGCCTGGGAAAGAAAATGCAATAGCAACCGGCATCTTTCCCTCCCTGCCTAATTCGTCTCGTCGGCCACCGGTTCGGCTGAGGCTTTAACTTTCTTTGGCCTGTATTCCACCTCCGTGACAGGAGGTATCGCAAACAGCTTCTTCAATGCACAGGCCTGGATGAGGGAAGGTAAAGCTGCCTCAAGATCGTCCAAAGCGGGGGGCGTATATCCGTCAGGCTGCGTTACGCGTAAACTGCCGTGCAGTCCAAGGTCACACGCCGTGCGTAACCGGAGACCGGACGTGAGGAATCGCTGGAGTTTATACAACGCCAGTGCCGTCAAAAGGTCCAGCGCCTCCGCCGGCAAGCCGTAACCTCGCAACAGTGCAAGGTCGAGGTTAAAGTAGGCGGTGATCTTTTCGGCGGAAAATTCGGTACGATGGAAGGGCACGTTTCCGAAGCCCTGCGCGGTATCACCGGAGGGGTTGACGCGGTCGTTTTTTACGCCACCGCTTTCGGCCACACGGACGTTGCACGCTTCGATGAAACCAGTCAGCGCGCGCGTCAGTCGCAACCGCCCGCCTGCCAGGCTGCTTTTGGCGATAAAGACGCCGTGCAATACGGCGTTGGCGTCGTACTTGAACACCACCTTGGCCAGGCCTGCGATGTTGACCGGTCCGCCGTCGTCAACACTGGTCTCACGCTGCAATTGGTCATAGAAAGAGGTGTCGGCGCTCTCTAGAATGTAGGGCGAGTTGAGACGGTGCGCTTCCAGTATGGAGGTGGTGAACATCTGTTTCTGAGTCGTGAGCACCTTGATGTAAGGTAGACCTCGCAGACAGGTTATTAGGTCGCCGGCCGGATCGTCCCAGCACACCAGCTCCATCCGGTTGGCCACTGACTGCTCCGACTCCACCTTCAGCATCTCGGTGCCGTCGGGCAGGGTGAAACGCCCAGCGCCCAAATCGGGAAAGCCAGTGGGCTGAAAACGTTCGCCCTGCAGTGGCTTGAGGTTGGCTTCCAATAGTAAACGCGGTTCGTCTTTCAGAGTCGAGAAGTCTAGGTTTATCATGACACGTTATCTCCAATATCTGACTGCAGATTGGCTTTAGTCTCAGGTTAGTCGAGCTGGGCGCAACACCATCGCTTTGATGCGCTCCGAATTCGACAAGGGGAAGAGCAAGGCCGCTGTCAGCAGGGATTGTGCCTGTTTAGGCAGCCAGTAATCCAGCGGTCGCTCACTGCCGCCCGAGGTCGGGCCGGGTAGAGCCACAAAGCCGGTCGCGCGCAAACGCCGCGCCGCCAGTTGGCAAGCGCCTGTCAGGTCGTCCGCGTGTAAACGGCTCAGCACCGCCGGCTCAGGTTTTAACAGGCGGTTATTGGTGTCTCGCAAAGCGCCTTTGCCGGTGAGGAAGAGCAGCTTGAGCAGGGCATATGCGCGCGGAAGCGGGGTTACTGCCACCTGCGCTGTCCCAGCAGGGTGGTAACAGCCGGTGGCTTTTTCCAGGTCAATGAGCACCAAACCCCACAACCACTCTTCCAGTCGGGTGTGATCTGTCTGCCCACCGATAAACGAGGCCGCGTCATCGGCTCTCACAGGCCAGGCCGCTGCTAAGGGTAATTGTTCGAGCCCTTCACGCTCAGCCTCGAGTAAACGCCGGTTCAGAACGGCATACAGGTTGTTGCAGAGTGACGTGTCGGACCAGACCACAGCGTGGTTACTGCCGTCCCAGTCCCACCACTGGCCTTTGAACCCCACCGGCTCAAGGTTGGTGCGCAAAGCGCCGACCTTTTTGGCGCCACGTATGGAGGCCAGCCCTAGCGCCAGGCGGAACTCGGGTGAATCCTCCTGAGCTTCCACGAGCCATGCGGAAGACAACAATGGCACGGGCGGAACGGGTCTTTGGCCCTCCGATTTACCAATCTGACCCGGCTTGTCGAGCAGCATCGACATCTCGCGCTCGCACTGTCCCAACGCACATACGACGGCACCGAAGCGCGCAGGATCGCCATAACGGCAGTATTCAAAGATGGCTGCCTCCAACCGGCGTACCGCAGTACCAAAGCGTGCCGGCACATTCTTTCCATTGCACGCTGATTTGTAGCGTAGCAGCCAGTCATCCAGTTCCGCCAGCAGATGAACCTGTGTAGACTGGGGACGCGCGTCAAAGCGCCCGAGTGATGTGGCCAGGTACGATTTACCGCTGCGCTTGAGAAAGGCATAGCGGGTAAAAGACGTCAAGCCGCGGTCCACGCCCAGCCCGGCAATGGCGCGCGCGAAGTCAACCGCATCTCTCGCTTGCCGTGAGCCCAACTGCGCCCGGCCTTCCGCGAACATCAGTCGCAGCTCGGTAAAACGAGTAAAGTTTGACCACAGGGGGAGCCAGATCTCACCACGCGCCTCGCCAGCATCCTTGGACGCGAGTGCCCCCTGCCCCGCGGTAGAGGCATTGACGGTGAATGGAAAAGCGGCTTTGTCTCGTAAACCCACCCCTAACCGGCGCGTGACCGAACCGGCAAGTAACAACGCTCCTTCAAGCATCAGAACAAAATCCCACGGATTAACCAGTGAGTCACCCTCAAAGCCCTGTGTGGCATTCGGGCCGCCGGCATGGCCCGGGTCGAACTGTCCAATGGCTGTATTGGGTAAACCGGCAGCAACTTCACCCCATAACGCACTCCGTAACCAGGTTTCAGCGGGCGCGCACATGGCTATATCGGCAAACCCGAGCGCTACCAACCGCTGCATGAAGTTCTGCGTGAAATCTAGGCGGCCATCGTTGCCGCCCGTACCGAGTAGGGGTGGAAATCTCTGACCCTCGGCCTGCAAAACGATCGCGCAGTCCATCCATTCCAGGAATTCGTCGGGCAATGAGCGCCGGTAGAGTCGGAGCAGATGCTCCTTCTCTTCCGTTGGTTTTTTCGTCAACTTCTCGACTTTGAGAATGGCACGCACCTGCTTGATGACCGTGCGATAGGCGCTCAGCCGGGGTGTCTTGCTGACGACAATGATGTCCAGTGCCTTGGTGTTGTCCTTTTCGAAGAACCCACAGCCACCCGCCCAGGGAGCTACGATTGGCGTTGGCTGATAGTCTTTGAGGAAAAATTCGAGCAGGCCCGCTTCATCCAACGACGATTGCAGGACGAATGCTTCCTGTCGCCACGCGCCGCAAGCTTGAGGGTCTTTCTGCCCAGCCACCAGCCTGAGCACGCCCAATGCTTTAAGGTACGAGAGCAGCGGCTCGGGGCGGCACCCCGCTAACCGGATATCAGGCATTAGGAACCTCCTGGAGTGAATGCACGGCACTGGCGCGCATGTCCGCTGCACGCAACAACATCTCAAGGTACGCCAGGCGAAATGGCCCTAACGCTTCGCGTAAAGTTAGTATGCGTTCGGCCCAACTTGGCTTACCATCGGGTGAACGTCCCAACTCCATCAGGCTCAGTGGTATGGTTATTGCCGGCGTGGTTTCACCATCCCCCAACTGGGTGACGGGCAAGGGGTCGCCGTCCCATATGCCACGTGCAAAGCGCCGTTCGGGTTCGGGTGGGCGTTTCTCGTCAGGCAGTGAGCGGATGGCGAGGCGTACTTTGCCGTGGTGCGCTGCGGCCAGATAACATGCCAGATCGGGCTTACCGGCGGCCACCATACCCAGCGCACTTGCCAGCTCGTGCCGGAAGGCAGGACGTGCGTAGTGGGTGTCTCTGGTGGGCGCCTTGGCCCACGCTTCTCCGAGCGACAAATTGCGATCCGCGGGATGCTTCCCAGTCAATGCTGCTTGAAAGACTTCGTGGGCTTTGCCCCAGTCGTGCCAGCGCGCGGCCGTAAGAACGGCTTCCTGTTGCTCCGTCGTTAGCAACGCGCCCAACGCGTTCAAGATGATCCGCACCTCGCGTACCACCTCATCAGTATGTTCCGCCACCGTCTGCCACCCACCGGTCAGGTAGAGATCGCGCCCGGTGGCGTCCTGAGATAGCGCGTCTTCCACGGTGAGGTCCATGGGCTCGACACGCTCTGTGAGAGAGGCTTCCCAGCCCAGGTCCGCACTGTAGCCACCCATATCAGCCGGAATTAGAAATACCTGCCCCGGATAGATGTCTTGTGCGGCATGCACACGGAACCATTGTTCGGCCAATGGGTCCCATAGGTATGCGTAATGTCTGGGCGCTTTCAGGAAAATGCTTTTGAACTTGCCGACCGGCGCAGTACATAGCTCCCGCCTGGTCGGTGCAGGTGTTAATGGCGAAGGACCGTCCTCGCTTATATCGCGCCAGAAGACTTGCACATCCAGTTCTTCGCCTTCGCGAATGTAACGTGCCACATCTATGTCGTTGCCACTCAGATCGGGCGTGGTGTCGAATAAGTCCAGTAGGTCGGGGCGGCGCAACACGTGCTCAACCGTGTACGGATACAGTTTGGCTTTCCGCTTTAATGGGAGCTGATCCACATGATCCCTGAGCGCCTGTGGGCCGACTTCCTTGAGCTTTTTTAACTCGCTACGGGCTACGTCCAGTTGATCCGCGTCATAAGGCGCAGCAGCATTTTTCTTACCGGATGTTTCCAGGTCCATCCAATACACTCGCGCCTCGCTGGCGGTGAACTCGCCGTAGCGGTTGCACCGCCCAAAGCGTTGCACGAGCGAAGACCAAGGCGCCAGTTCGGTGAAGAGGGTACAGGCTGAGATGTCCACGCCCGCTTCCACCACTTGTGTGGAGATCACCACGCGACCTTGCGGTGGCAGTGCGGCTAACACGCGCCTCAACTTCTCTTCGCGCTCAACCGGGCGGAAGTGTGAGTGCAGCAGAATAAGCTCCGGTCTTATAGAAAGCTTCTTCGGCGGTCGCTTGCCCCGTTGTTCTTCGACACGTGTCGCTTTCTGCAACTCGGCAAAGAGTAACTGCGCGCGTTTCACCGTGTTGACGAC
>JAJYKL010000138.1 GCA_021788625.1 Chloroflexota bacterium | reverse complement strand
ACGACGAGTGCCCCCAGCCCTGCCAGAGCGTAAACGAAGATCATCAGATTGGCAGAGAGCGACACCGGTTGAGGGCTGTTCGGCGTCACGTCGACAGTCGGCTCTGGTGTGGGAGGTATGGAGGTTGCGGTGGACGGAACAACAAGAGGCGCCACGCCCTTAATGTCCAGTGGTACCTGCGCGATATCCTGATATTTCTCGCCACTGGCCGGGTTGTAGTTAAGCTGAGCCTGTGCAACCTGAAGTCCCTGGGTGGCAGCGGTGATTGTTCCGCTATAGAGACCTCCGCTTACCGGGTGTAATAGCTGCATGTCCGATACCTGTCCGGCTGGATCGAGCAGGCGCACCACGGCCTCAAGCTGGTTTCCCAGACCGGGTGCTTCCAAGGCATTTGTATTCAGCATCACCTGCACCCGAACGGGTATGGCCGCGGAAGCCGAAAAGACCGCACCAGGTTGCGGATCCACAATGCGCAGCCAGGGAGCCGTGACCACGCGCACTGATTGCTGTGCACTCAACGTGTCGTCTTGTATGGAACCGCTGAAGTCAAGTGAGTAGGTGCCCAGTTCTTCTGTATTCGTCAACGTTGCACGATACGAGGCGCCCACGGCAGTCACGGGGAGTTTTGTGGTTATGCCATCAGGCGCCTGGACGCTTACCTGAAAGGCATTGACCGTTTGGGGGGCCAGGTCGGTTTTGAGCACACTCACCTGGATATCCATCGGTTTACCCTGCGGGTGTGCGTTGGCTGGTTGTGTACGCTCGACTGTATATCGCTTCTGTGCAAAGGGTACGGTAATGAGGACTACTTTGCCGTTGCCCAGGATGTTTGCAACCCACTGCCCACCAGGCGGGCGGGTGATGTTGTAACTCTCCGTCCACTCGGACATGGAGTGTCGTACGCCCGAGGTAGACGGATCGATAGTAGTCCTGTCCGGGCGCGTAAGCGTCATACTGATGCCTTGACCGTATTTGATGAGCGTAAACCCCACCTGCTGGAGGGCAGGTTGCAGGGTGACCGTAATGGTTGCAGGCGCATCCACGGCGGCTGGAGGACTCTGGATGGGCAGGCCAAACAGACGCTGCATGATCTTCACGAATGAATCCAGTAACGCAGCACCTGCCGCGGCAGGCTCGTAATAATCACCACCGGTGGTGACGGACATCTCCTGCCACAGGTTCTTGAAAATACGGTTAGCGGGATCCTGCTTGAAAGCGTCGGACGAAAGCGCAATAGTGAAAATGGGACCCGCTTTATCGGCGCCGAACTCACTTTGTACCATGGTGCGAATATCCTGTTCGCATTGCTGGCGCAAAGCATCGGTTGTGTTGTCAACTGGCTCGCAGACGCCATCAGATAAAAAGATGAGCGCTTTCCTGACGTCCGGTCCGCTGCGCCCCTTATCCAATTCTGCCTTGGCCAGCTGCAACGCCTCCAGGATATTCGTGCCTCCCATGGGTTTATTGCCATCGATGAGCGCTTTCTTGTAAGCAGCCTGTGCCTGCGGCGATTGGATCTCCTGAAGAGGGAACACCACCTGGGCGTCATATCCGAACATAATGACGCCAAGTTGATGATGCGCACCAGACTGATCAGTGGCCAGCCATTCACCCAGTAATTCTGCCGCGACGATGCGGGAGCTGGGTGTCTTGATCGAACCGTCTGGATTGAGGACCTGTATATCATTACGGTCCCACATTGAACCGGACTGATCAATAACAAGTACAACGTCAAGATTAGTGACACCCGGTATCGTCTGCTGTGCTGGTGATTGAGATGCCTGTGCCATCACGGTTGTACTATGGGTCAAGATGGCAGCAAATAATAATAAGATAATTAACGTGCCATAAGATATAAACCTGACGATTCGATCACCACGATGGAATGCATTACGTTTGTTTGGTGTCATGGTTTCGGCTGTATTGTCAGGAATAAATTGATGGTACGCTAAAAAAAGAGACGCTTTCCTATGAATGCCTCAATTAATATAGGAGTGTGTTACCATCACGATTGCATCGTCGCCGTTCGAGTAAAAGCGTGTGATGCGACGTAATTCATGCATGCCCAACTTCTCGTACAGATTGAGCGCAGCACGGTTTGTCGCTCGCACATGCAGCCACAACGTTGGATGGTCTGAAAACACGGCAGCCATAAGTTGCTGGGCGATGCCGTTATGGCGATATGGCTGTAGCACGCCGATTCCTCCCACATACCAGACCATCTGGTGGTCAAGTTCTCGGTAGTAGGTAATTGAGTAGCCAGCAGCTTTCTCTCCTACTTCTGCAATCCATGTACTAATCCCTCGCCGGCCGATGCGTGGCCACAGGCCAAACAGCAAGCGCTCCCAACCGAAACAGGCACACTCGAGCCAGCAGATCTGCGTGCGATCCGATTTACTGGCCGGTCGAATCATGGCAGAACTTAGTTCCAGGAGGGGCAGGGCTGCCAACCCTGCCCCGTGCGGTGTAGCCATTGAGTGATAAGGCCTCTGAAAATTCCTTCTGGTTAGGCTCAATGGGCAATCGAGTTTGGCTCGGCCGCAGGCGGCGCGCAGGTTCCTTCCGCAACGCACTTGCCACGCAGGACAGACTGTACCTCCAGGACAGGCACCCAGATGCCATTGGGTGCGTCCCAGTAGGTAACATTGTCATAGATTCCGCCAGAGACCGAGTTGGGCTGGACATCATAGGTGGTAGACAAACCCGCCTGAGTCATGTTTACGCCATTCCAGTCGGTGACAAATGACTTCCATGAATAGATCCAGTGACCAGGCGCAACCCATCCCGGATTACACCCATCGGGTGAGGTTCCGGGGGGAGTATATGTGCTGCCATCGGGGTAGAGAATGGTCTGATAGCATGAGCCATCCTGATGCCAGTTCCTTGTGGAAAGCTGCACCGATGCCTTCCAATCGTGTCCGCAGTAGGTGTTCGTCTGTACGCTGTATGACGGTAGATCGTAGATATCCGTCACCAGTTTATTCACCATATCGAATTCACGGCCATGCTTATTGTTAATTCCGTAGCTTGAGGTTCGGTAAACGTAAGTGGCTTGAGGTCCGTTTTGTTCAGATGGGTACGGGGGATTATTCCAGGCGCGATCGGAAAACACGAAGTTAGGCTGTGGAACAGTCTGCCCTAACCACGTTTCACCACCGCTAAATCTGTGGCTGCGTACTGTTAACACCAGGTTCTGCCAGATGCCAAGGTTATAACCCTCTTCCGTTGGGTTGCCGTAGCTATCTACATAGTTGGAAAGATTCTTCGGGCTTTGTGGTGCTGTCGAATATCCATTTATGTCATCATATAAAGCTGGCTGCAGGAAGAATTGCGTTGGCACATTTACCATTGTGCGAGGGTAGGGTGAGCGCAATACTTCATTTATGGGGCATGACGAAAGTGTCGACGCATTAAGATTTGATGTGTCGATACCCGTGTCGCCTGAATTTGGACACTCCAGGACCACACCATTGACAGTAATGACAGGCTTACAGGGTAACGTATTGTCACAGGTTTGCAGCCCTGAATCCGCAGGACATTGAGATTTAGTCATACAGAAATAAGGGTTGTTGTAATCGGTGTAATCGACCAGGAACTGACCGTTTTGATATGTGTAGTACACCCCGTATAAGCCATCGCCGCAACTCAAATTCGCGCTGGACGGTGGTGTGCCGGTTGCACAGTACTGGGTCCATTGTGGTGCATTGGGGCAGTGGTTTGGATTACCTGTAGCATTTCCGTTATTGTATGTATCCAGGTACCCAGCCAGTGTCGTCGCATTTGGGCATAATGTGCCATCATTTATAGCATCGGCTGCACATTGCACCGCTTGGTTGTAGTAGCTCTGCATATCTGTTGACGAGCCTGCACCGTACCATTGGTTCAATGTGGCAGCTATGAGTTGCTTCATGAGTATATATAAGGCATTACCTTGCACTGATGATGATAAATAGTCATAAGCCTGGCTAGCATAGATTGAAAAACTAGTGGGTGATAAGGTCCCAACCTGATATATCGTCAAAAGCGGGTCATTCTGCGTGGACGTATAGGGCCAATGGTTTTTCCAATATCCTATGGTTAATGTGCATCCACCGGTAGGCGCTGGAGTGTAACTGCCGTTATAGACAACCGTTGTGCAATCGGCTGGATTATCTCCTGACTGAATACTACCGTCCAGAGTCCCGGAGTTGCTGCTGGCAACCTGGTCAGCCGAGGCGACAATCGGCGACAGTGCACCAACAACCAGTAAAAAAGCCACCAATACGGCAGGCCATATAGTGATACGCAAACCGGAGTTGGACTTTCGCTCATTATTCATTTTGTTGCCTCGCTGTCTGGATCGAGTGTGGCGAATTTCCATCGTCCATTCGATCGATCGAACGTGATCGACATCACTGCAAGCGAATCCGGAACACTGACACTTGAACTGATGATCTTACGGGACGTCACATCATAAATATCAGTAACCCAGCCTTTCCGGGTGACGCCCGCTACCGCCGAATAGCCGTCGCTTGAAAAACTTTGCACTTCGATGATCACTTTTCCGGCTCGATACATGGCATATTGTGTCCGATTATTTTCCTGCTGGCGAAGCTGCGCGAGAGCCTGGCCAGTAAAGTAGGTATCGAGCAGATCGAAGCGCTCGCGCATGTAGTCATCGAGCGACAGGTTTTTTAGTCGCGTGTAATAACCGCTTAAATCCGAAATGGCCTTGTTCACAACCTGTGGGGGCGCCATGAGGGTACGATTCGGTTGTTGAATCAGCTGGTTCGCCCAGGGAGCATCGTTCGGATTGGTAGTGGGTGTGGGCGAAGGAGTTTGTGTTGGCGTGGGTTGTGGGGTGGGTGTATCTGGGTGCGCGATGGAGCTGCTTTGCTGAATGCTCTTCGCAGGATACGGACTGGGCAGTACAGGTACGGCTGCGGTCAACGCAAGCGAAGTGGGATTGACCCCTTCGGTTGTCGCCAGCAGGTCCGGCAACATGATGCTGGTAGCCTGGGAGGCTGACGAGACTTTATTCGCAATAAAAACAGACACAATGATGACGCAACTAATGATAAAAACGATGACAAACCAGGTGAAGGGCGTGAAGCGCTGAATCAAGGGTCGTTGATACCCTGACTCATGGTATTTCGGCTTCGGGTTGGAGGCTCTCCGACGAACCAAAACGGGTTCCTTGACTATATCTGCCACACCGTCCTCCATAACGGATTCATAATCATTCTGTTATCACTGGCCTTCCTGGTTGATTCCATAAGCCGGCTCGGCATAAGCCTGAACCGGAACGATGATCATCTTCAAACCAAACAGCGACCCCAATAGAGGTAACGGACAATCGACATGACCCGTGATGACGATGACATCACGCGTCGCGAGGTGGCTCACATACAGGCTCAAGACCTGCACCTTGCCTCCCGACATATTCGTCACTTCCTGCTGGGCGATACCCAGTGCACCATTGGACAGGCGGATCTGCTGTGTAGTCGCGAAAACGGTCGTATCGATGTTTTTTGCCGCGTCCTGAGCAGCTACCTTCATTGATGCCGTGGCAATCGAATAAAGATTGCCCACCAGACCAAAATCGAAGACGAATGCCAGAAAGATAAACAGCAGGAATGTGTAAAATACCGCTTGAATCGTTATCGTGTAACCCGACTCGGCCTTTAGACGGAATGCAGTTACCTTTGAGCGTACGTCTGTAAACATTAGAGGTCAATTCCAATTGGATTTGTAAGGCTCTACAACCATTGTCACAGAAGCCGATACAGGCACTTTGCCACCTGTCACATCGCTGAGAAATCCAATCCAGGACACATCTATGTCATAACTGACCTTGCATGTCACTTGCGATCCTGGGCTCCATGTACCAGTTACTAGAATCTGACCATCCATGGCATTGATCGAGTTTCCATATAAAGACTGTTCGGCTGCCAGAATGGCCTGTTGACGACCTATATTTTCATCCAGGGTCGCAATGGCGGCTCGTGCACAATCGCTCGCTGCCGACCAGGCCGGCATCTGCGACGCGCGCACCACTACAACGAATGCGATGGCCAGAATTAGTATCATTATGGGGACTAACGCTAATACGAATTCAAAGCTCGTATCCTCGCCTCGTTCCAATAATGGGCCAAAAGACGAAATCCAGTGATGGTTTGATCGTCTGATGTGAGTGAAAGTACGCTGGATTCGATTACCCACTTTATTCACTGCAGTTTGAACCGTTGCACACCGGTTTACCTGGATAAAATCGCTCGGAACGGGTGTAAGTCTGTCCGTTGATTCCCATTAGCCACGGCCCCAAACCCCAGTAATCAAATGCCTGCGAACCAATCAGATTAGCCTGGGCCGAACGATTTGCTGGTATAACAGTAAAACCTCCACCTGGGAAGTTACCGTTTGTCCAGTTGCCCCAACTTACCGTTAAGGCCTGCTGACCCGTACCAGGAGAGACGGAACCTACCAGTGCACTTTGTTGTGTAGCATAACTAGCACCAATACGGTTAAACCCAATCAGCATGAAAAACAAGGCCATAACAACCAATGCAAAAAGCATTGGCGTATACACGATATCCGGAGTTGTTCCGCCATCCATACTTCCACCTTCCAGTTTGCGCATCCGCAATTGCAAGAACTTACGTGATTTCACCTTTAATTACCATGGGAAGTAAGTAGAACCGATTGCATTCGATACGCGGCCAGCATACGTCAATACTGCCAAGCCGATGATCGTAACTACGGCCACAATTAGCAGCACGATGCCCATAGTGCGTAAAGTGGACCCCGAACTATCGGAGTCTCCATGCTCTAATTTGCCCAATATGGATTTCCTTCCGCAGCAACCTTGCACCATATACTTTATATTGCGAATTATCTCTCCGATGATCATTATCCCGCCCGGTACAATTCTATTTTGGAGATGAGGAGCAGACCAGACCACACCACTCCTCATCTTCACGGTATACTACACTACCTATTTCCTAAACCACATATGGCATTTTACGAATGGAATGTGCCAAATGTTGTAGAGCTGATATTATTGGCGATTAGGTGAGAAGCTGCAAGAACGGCAATACCGATGATCAACACGACAGCAACTACCAACAAGACAATGCCCATGGTGCGTAGTGTTGAGCCGGAGCTATCTGAATCGCCATGTTCAAGCTTTTTCACATACTCAGACAAGTTCTGGAGCAGCATATAGGCGTTAACGGTGTAGGTGTAGAATCGAGTAAACATTGTGGAATTCTCCTGAAATAACTATCAAAGATATAGACAACGAGCATCTGAACGCGAAACACAAGGGCTTACACTACCTCCCTGCCAAGGAAACAAGCAATATCCTCCATGTATGTGATGATCATTTCTCTAAACACTTATTGAAATCTCATCATTGCCATATTGGTAATAACGCCAAACAGAGCTGGAACAATTATGAGCAACGACGTAACAATCAGGCTGCTAAGACCGATTGGGCGGGTCATTTCCTGCAGGTTTTTACGAGCCTGACCCTGAATGGTCAGTCGTAGTGTTTGCTGCGCCTGATCCGCAAGAACATTCAAGATGGGACTGATCTGCCCGCCCTGACGCGATACCATCTTTACGCTATTGGCAAATTCAATGAGCAGCTCTGAACCTTCATTCCGATCGATGAGCTGATCCATGGCCAAAGTGTCATCTTTTGTAATATCGATGATACTTGCAGCACGGCGTAATTCTTCAACAAATGGGCCCCCTGGACGCTGTGCCATATTGCGAATCGCGCGCTGAATGGTATATCCAGCCAATACATCGGCACGCAACTCAGGTATACGGTAACCCATTTCCAGCGTTAGTTCTCTCTGGCGACGAGATGCAGCCGCAGCCAGGAGTTGGTCTGGTGATTTAAAGGACGCGTAACCAAATATAAGACCGCCACCCACTGCCAAACCAGCGAGAATGGTGAAAGGTAAACCTCCCACCACACTTACAAAAAACGCAAGTACTAGAAAGACACAAATACCAAGAGCGGCAAATAGTAGTGAGCCAACAATCTTTTCACCCCACATGGTCTCGACATTCCAGAAAGGTGCTTTTGGATTGGGCATCGCTGGTTCGCCCGGTTCCCAGTACCAGTTGGCTTGCTTAAGTTGGCTGAGGTATCGCGCATTGATACTGTCTTTTCGTAGAGCCCGCCGAACACTGGCATCCGCGACACCTTTAAGCATTTTATTATTGCCGATACTGCGTGCACGAAAGTGTGCATATGAAGCTTTGGATAGGTCAACATCTCGTTTTACCTGCCGGGGTGCTGAGAGCCCCACAAATAACAGGAAAATAGCCAACATCCCTGTGATAATGAGTACGGAAGTCATTAAAATGTACCTGATCGATAAACTAATTCAATGTTGCTGGACGAGACTGTCCACTAAGAATGTTTTGGTTTTGCTCAACAAGGCTCTCGATTGACCTTTGACCGGTACGTGCCACAGGCGTAGTCATCTTTACACGACGTACAACCAGACCGCGTTGTGAAATCTGCAGACAGTAGCGATACAGGCTGATTGAAATCACGGCGGCAATGAACACAACAATATTGCCAGCCAGCGTTGTAAAGAATGTGCTCATTGGCGAAAAGATCACCGACGCACCACTCGTCAACACAATCAATACAGTGATGACCCTGAAGACACAAAAAATCAACCAGGGTCCGTATGTTCCCCACTGGATGTTTGACCGGGCATTAATCTGGCTGGTGATGGCTTCCTCGAAGGCGGCCACGTTCTGCCGGGTCGATTCGGCCAGGCGGCGCAGCATTTCATCCACTTCACCGGTGGCTTCATTGGCGCGCATCAGGCTGGTGGCCACTGTGTCAAAG
>JAJYKL010000137.1 GCA_021788625.1 Chloroflexota bacterium | reverse complement strand
TCAGCGTGCTCTATCGCATCATGCCAGGATTCGACCTTTTCCGCGCTCAGGCACGCTGGCTCATCATGCTAAGTCTTGGAGCTGCATTGGCCACTGGACTTGGGGTGCACATGCTATGGGAGGGGCCAAGTTCCTGGCATCGGCACTTTTGGCTGATCGGATGGACTGTCCTGATTGTGGCGTTTGTTGGTGCACTTCTACTGGGCGCACGGTTTTCACCGGAAGCGGAATATCGGAACGTGCCTGCCACATCTGTGGTGGCTGGCTGGGTAGCTGCATTCGCTGTGGTCACCGCAGGCATGCTGCTCGTATTTTTTCGTCGTCCACCAACGCAGCTGGCAGCAGCAGGTGCCTGTGCTCTCTTGTGCATAGAGTTACTGGCCGCCTCCCAATTCCAACCTTATGCACGTGCGTCAGACGACGCGGCATTGACCAGCCTGCAACCGTCCACGGCACACCTGCTGGCCGGCCAGGCTTTGCGGGCTGCTGGCAAAGCACCGCCCGGGTCGGGCCGCATACTATCCATTTCAGGCTTGCTTTTCGATCCTGGCGATCTGCCCGAGCAGACTCTGATTTATGGCCCGCAATTGAGTAAAGACGAACTCTACGATCGCATCGTCGCGACGAAGCAAAAGGAAGTGTTATCGCCCAACCTGTCGGTCTATTATCGGCTGCCTGACGTGGATGGATACGACGGCGGTTTGCTCCCGCTACGTAACTACACCGACTTTGTTAAGCAGTTCGTGCCAGCTCCTGCGGGCCAGTCGGTCAACCCAACGGAATATGATGGACGCCTGCGTGAGATGCTAACTCGTGTTCCGGCGAATGACTGGCTGCAACGGATGGCTGTAAAGTATCTGATAACCGACAAGACACACGATATCTTTATCGACAATGTCTACTACGATATGCAGTTCAGTCAACCGCTGAGTGACGTGACACATATCCCACTCAATCCGTTTCCCGCCACATCGCTGGGCGTCGTCTTGAGTGCACCTGGATCTCACGCGGGCGACCTGTTGTTTAATGCGACGCTGACCGATACTGCTGGTGTGGTGGGAACTTATCCTGTTCGCGCCACCAGGGATGTTACCGGTTCTTATTTTGGCGTTCGATTGAACTGGGCCGGCCGTCGATCACCAGGTGAGCTGATCATTACACCGACCGTGAGCGGTGTCTCCCTGCTGGCGATGACGAGCATCGACCAGCCTGGCAACGCGTTCCAAACGCAGCCTGTTCGTGGGCAATACGACATGCGCCTCGTATATTCGGGAGATGTGAAGATCTATGCCAACCAGCGCCCTGCCCCTCGCGCATTCTTCACCCCGCAGGATGGGCTCAAAGTCGTAGATGATCAGTTACACGTTGTGGCACCCGATGCGAAGGGGATCTCAAGTGGGCAGGTGACTATCGGAACTGACGAACCAGAGCGGTTGGTGCTGACCGTAGTGGCACCGGTAGCGGGGTGGCTTGTGGTGCGAGACGCCTACTATCCAGGCTGGGTAGCTCGTATCGATGGCAGGGTTACCTCAATCGACCTGGTTGACACCATGTTCCGTGCTGTCCCCGTACCAGCTGGGAATCATACGATTACCTTTACCTATCAGCCAGTATCCGTCCAAATAGGAGAAGCTCTTAGCGCGTTGGGAATGGCAGTATGGTTATCGGCCCTTGTTCTGGCTATCGTCCAGCGGGCACACAGCGCTGCGAGCAAAACGCCCCACGAGTGAAGTGTAGCTCACCCTTTCCACATCCCCCCGCTGTATCGCCAGCCGGCAGCTTCAGAGCTAAAGAAACAACAGAAACCAACCAGTGCCCGCTTACCCGGCACTGGCAAGCACCTCCTCTGCCACTTCATGATGAGCCAGTACGCCGTTTAAGGCTGCCACAGCCATATCGCGAATATGGCGGTTTATGAAGTAGCGCGCCAGGGTATCGATAGAGAGGTACTTGGCGCCAGCCACAAGCCGGATGCACTGCGGCGCACCACACAGGCAAATGAATGGACGGTCCATCTCCCATTCCGTCGACGGGTAGAAGAAATTGAGTTCTTCACCCGCCGCGATGTCGCGAATGGCTGTCACAGTCAATGCCGTCGTGTCGACGGTGGTGTTGGGCTGGCAGGAGTGGTTCAAATAGGCCAGAACGCCCAATTCCTCAATATGCTGGTGCGCACTGATCTGCACCGTCTGGTAAGTTGGTTCGGAGACGATACGGTACCCGGATATGGTGCAGATCCGTTCCCCACAGTGGATAGGCTGGTCGGTCACCAGGCGAGCGCCGTAAGGGCTCCCACCCCGCTCTAACGTTAACATGTATCTCACCTCTGCTGATTGAGAGTTGTCCGACCACAAAAACACATCGTACTAAATGCCGCATAGTCTAGCAGCTTTCTACAGTCCGTCCACCCCTCAAGTGGAGACAGGTTGGAAAATTTAAGGTTCGCGCCCGTAGTCTGAGCAGGTTGGAAGTAATCTGTCGGGGTTTGCAAGTTAAGAGCCTGTCCCTGTAGATGTCTGACTTCTCCGGGAAGTAAGTCATCTGGATGCCTATCGGGATTTGTTCTAAGTCAGATTGGCTGGAGACAGGTGATCAGTCACCGCTGCCAAACTTGACCTCAGGCATGGGCAGGTTCTCGGTGCCAAGTTTTCGACGCAGCATGGGAATCAGTCCACCCGCATCGATGATCGCCATGACCGAAGGCGACAGTGGCGGGAAGGAGTACTCGCCATTTGCTGTGATGATCAGGTTACTTTCCAGGTCAATACTCACCGGATCACCTTTGGCAATGGCTGCCACTGCAGGTGGGCAGACAATGGGCAGCACCCCGTTATTGACACAATTGCGGAAGAAGATGCGCCCAAATGAACAGGCGACAATTACCCGCACTCCGGCCATCTTGATGCATACAGCCGCCTGTTCGCGACTGGAACCGCAACCAAAGTTCTTACCCGCCACGATCACGTCGTCCGGCTGGACCATCCGGGCGAAGTCGGGGTCCAGATCTTCCAAGGCGTGCCTGGCAAACTCATTAACGTTTGTCAAGGTATAGGTGTACTTCCCTGGAAAGATCACGTCTGTATTCACGTCGTCGCCATATGTCCAGGCATGTCCATTGACAATCATGGTCAGATTATAAGTTCATAAAAAAGAGGGCGAGCCCCGTAGGGCTCGCCCTCTTGACAGTGCGTCCCGCCTATGGCGCTGGCAAGGGGTTGGTAAGAGTGCTGCTTACCTCGGCCGGCGGCGACTTGGTCACGCCGTTTTCTGAAGGTAGTGGAATAGGTGGCAAGGTACTGCTAAACGTGTTCACCGTTGGACTTTTTGAAGCCAGCAGTGTTGTATTAAGGATGATTTGGAACGAGTAGGGAGGCTGCGACTGGTTATATCCGATGAACCCATATTGTAATGGTGACATAATCGCCAGCGCGTAATAACCTGGTGGCAGACCACCAGCCGTCATGGTTACGACATTGGTCGATGCGTCAGCTGTCGCCAGAATATTATAGGTATGACAATCCGGGTTCTCCTGGATGAGCTGGTATTGCCCAAGAATATTGTAATTCGCTACGACAGCCTGGATTGTGCCCCCATCAATGGATGAATAGAAGTCGTAAAAATCATATTGATCATCAGGATAGGCATATCTGGTGGGACCTGGTGAAATCGGCCATGCTGTGCAGAGTGTATCGTTAGGCTCAAAGGGACCAATTCCGGGCAGGCTGCTCCACGAGAATTGGAACGGTACCGTCGAAGTGGGTGAGGTGGAATCGACATTAAAGCGCACCAGGTAGTTCCCAGGCACCAGGTTGTATGTATTTAGAGTTTGACTGGTGTTGGTGGTTAAGATCGTGTAATTCAACACTGTCTCACTGGTAACATCGCATGATGAGGTCAGGCGCGTTCGAAGCTGCATCTGGCCACCGACAGGGTAATCGGTGTCCGATATCGTCAAAGTTGAGGTGACCGGGAGGTTCAGGCTAAAAAAGCGGTATGGAATATCCTGAGTAGTCGTATAAAGTGTTCCCGCGGTGGTTGGGATGGCCGTACAGGGGTTAGTTCCATCTGGTGGTACGGGCGCTATGGAGACCATCGGGAGGTAAGTCTGCCAGACTACGGATATGGGATATGTGACCAGGCTATAGTATTGCGAACTGAAATAACCAACGATGAATCGAATGTTCTCACCCACGGTATACAAAGGGACATTCGTTGCCGTCATAATTATGGAATGCCCGCCATTCAAAATACTATAACTTGGCGTAAATTCCTGATACCCCGGCTGGGTTGATGTGAAGATACGGTATACAGCCGTACTCGGATCTATTTGATCTAAAACCGACGAATCAAGTCTGGTAACCACAGGCTGGTTAGCGTTTTCGGTTAAGGTTATATTTGTGCCATCCGGCGGAAACCAAAAATCCCCGTCTGCATTGGGGCTATTATTTGCAACAGGGGTTGGAGATTGAGCACGGGTAACCAGGGCACAGCTGATGACAACTGCTAAAAGAGCCAGCGCCAAGGTAACAATGAGGAAAACGCGCCGCAATGCTGATTCTACGGTAACCATTGTGTATCGATTTCTCCTCAAATTGCAGTCGGGAATGAAAATGGATGAGCTTTGCCGGGCATTTGCAGGTATGTCATGGCGTAATGTCCCCACTACGCCATGACACTTGTACGAGCTTGTTTTTACGGTGCATGGGTCGGGATTGGTGTGGGCGGTAGCTTTGTAGCTGTCGCCGTTGGCATCGGAGTAGCCGTAGGTGGCACTGGTGTATTCGTGTTGGAAGGGTTATTACCTACATTGATACATAAGTATTTTTCATTGTAGTAGACAATCTGCCCATCATTGCGTTGGATCTTAAGGTGTAGCAGGTACCCTCCCTGCACCAGATTTTTTATATTGAACGTATAAGTACCATTGCCAGAGACTGGTACACTGAAGCCGTTTGAGCCGCCAGGACCACATTTATCGCTATTGGAATCCGCGTTCAACCATATACCGGCTATGCCATAAACGTTCCACTGTGCGGTAAGTGTGAAATCCTGCATGTAGCTGAAATAGCGTACCGAATCACCCCCGTCCGTGTATGTCAGGTCTTGAGCCACACAAAACGGGTAGTTTGGATTTGATCCGCGCCAATTCGGATCGCTTGAAGTGCAATTCTGAGTAACAACCGTCGTGGCCACTGCCTGGCCTGAAATATAAACTACGATTTGATCAATAGAAATGGATCCGTTTGTTGCTTGCCACTTCAGTTGCATGGTGCGTTGACCGGTTACGTTGGGCACCGCGACTGACTGAGAACCACCGGCCGCCTGGAAGCCCGACCCATCACCTTTATCAAACCAGATACCTGAAATTCCTGAGATATTCCAGTAGGCGGTTACTGTACCACCTGACGGGACTGGATTTTGATCAACATGCAGTTGGCCCAGGGATCCAACCAATGGCAGGGTTTGCACAATTGCCGTCGGCGCGATAGCAGTCGGCGGGAGTGCTGTTGGCTGTGCTTGTGGTAATGGAGTGGGCTGAGGTGGCTGCGTGGGTAGTGGTGGAGCGGACGCAACGGGAACATTACTGGCAGCAGCATTTGCCTGCACATAATCACCAAACACCCACCCTACGCCATCGGTACCAGCAGCGTAGGCAATCTGCCACCATTGTCCATCGTCACTTTTACCGCGCACCGGGGCACTTTGACCCTTATCCAACCGACCAAGCAAGTCATATCCCACCGCTGGTCCGGAGCGTACATTGACAAAGTCGTTGGTTACCACAAGGCTGGGTGCCGACGAGGACGAGGAGGCGCTAGTTGCCAGCGACGCTGGAGCGGCCGTGGCTGGAGATTGTGACTGGGAACCTCCCGCACTTGTTGCCAGCGGCGCCGCAGTGGGCAAGGAGGTCGGTCTTGACGATGCATTGGTTGGGGTCACCTGTGCGACGGTGGCCTTGGCATCCATGACCAGTGGCTCAGACTGACCGAGGAGCTTATCATCAACACCATATGCCCTTAGTTGGATGGCATGCGTTCCGGCCGACATGGGTGTCCATGGAACGGAAACGGGGAAGTTCGCAACACCTTTCGTTTTATCCGGAGTGGAGAGTGAGGCATATGCTTTACCGTCAACGATTACCTCGACCCGAGTAATATTGTCACCTGTTGCCTCGCCCTGGATCACCGTGCCCTGTCCAACGTTAATAAGCGCTCCGGTGGCAGGCGCAGTTATCTTCACTTCAGTGGGCTTGGGACCTCCCCCGGAACAGGCACCTAACATCAGGCTGAGTGCCATAATAATAGCGCCCAATTTTGTTAGCGCCGCGGGACGTGTGGTCGAGTAGTCCTTCATCGAAATGTCTCCTATACTATTGTCATCCGTGCTGTTTACCGGGCGCACCGACATGCAGAACCGTATTATTCGGGTTGCTGACCTGGCGTGGACAGACATACAAGACGATCATTGCATTCAGACTTCCATATTCATCAATAGATATTACAGTTGCTCGTACCGGGTGCGCAATATACAGACCATCGAATAGAGCAACCATGGTTCTCTGCCTGCTCCGGTAGATGGCAGCGCCTCGTTACGTGCGACTCCTATTATATGTACAAGGTCGCAGACACCACGACGGTTAGCGTGTGAAGCTCGGCGTAATCGCTTCCTTCAGATAGATAGTCAACTACACCCTATCCGACACGACGCTCGCCCCACAATCGTAATACGGTTGGTCATTTTCAGGGGCATGCAGACTGGAGTGTTACGTAGCGTACTATCGGTGGTGATAGACCTCCCAATCCATGTACTTGCTAAACGCTTCATCAACCGAATCCGCGACACGAGACAGGTTTATGGCTACATGGTGCTCAAAACCGTTTTCACAGATATGCCTTAACAAAGCTTGCATATTATTGATCTTGATCACTCCAAAGCCACCAAAGGTGGTCAACGGATCGGCGGTCATCTCGCCCTGACCTACATAGGCACGAACCTGCCCGATAGCGTCGTCTGTGCTGACGCGACAGAAGGTAACCGGGTCAGCTTTCACGCGGCCATACATGGTCCCGTAGGTGTTGGCTGCACCGACAGTTCCAGCGATAATCTCCTGATAGTCCATTACTGGAATGTCGGTAAACACTTGCCGGGGCAGGTTGGAGCAGTGAAACACTACAGCTTTGTCCGGGTCCTCACCGTAATTGTTATTCCAGTCCACCAAAGCACTGGGTTTCTGAGCAGCCAGAGCCATGGCGTACATACCGACTACACCCGACACATCGGTCTCGCAAGCGGACGACTGTAGCTCATCAGAGAGCATACTCATAACAGTGCATGGCACAACGCCGAAAAACTCCTCCATGGAAGTCCAGCACTGCACAGCCGTCATATCCAACCGTTCCTGTTCCATCCAGCGGCGGATCACTACGCCCAGCTTGGCCATCTTGGTCAACGCCTCAGCCGGGACACTAGGACCAACATTAGCATAAGCACGAATCATCTCGCGCTGCTCATTTACTACCGGTTCGTCGTCCTTCAAACGCCGTACCCGGCCAAATACTTCACTCAAGTCCAGAGTGTCTACACTGATCCCACTCAGCTCGAGAAGCTTCTCGCTGTAGCGAACAGTGTTGAATGCTGCCGGGCGGGCACCTAGCGCTCCAATCCGTGCTCCGCGCAACCCCTTGACGACCTGGCAGGTGCTCACGAAGTTGTGCAGGTCATTGATGAAGCTTTCGGTATTTGGATCGACGGTATGGCGCGTCGTCAGTGAAAACTTGATACCGTACTGTGTCAGGTTGTTGCAGGCTGACATCTTACCGCAAAACGAGTCACGCCTGTCTTTAATGCTCATTCGATCGGCCGTGTCGGGAAAAGCATGCACCAGTACAGGTACATTCAGTCCAGCCCAGCGAATGGTGTTGGCAATTGGGCGTTCTTCGCCGAAATTGGGTAAGGTCAGCAGAATACCATCGATCTCGTCGTGGTGGGCTTTGAACAGGTCGGCACATCGCTGCGCATCGTTCATGGACTCGACGGCGCCATGTGGCGACTCTTCAGGGGTCAGGCATACGGAACCGATGCCTTCTTTTTCGAGCAGATCCAGGATGGTCTTTCGGCCCGAGTCTGCCAGATGTTTGGGGAAAAATCCGCGACTCCCAACGATCACGCCGAGGGTTGGTTTCTTTTTATTTGGCATGTCACTCCTCCCTGTTTAGAAAATTCTATGGTCTGCCATTAAGACGGCAGGGTATTTCGCAAGATGCGCAACCAGTTAACGCCCATCACTTTCTCGACATCCACGTAATCGAACCCGCGACGCAGCAGTTCGTCGCCCACTCGATACAGATCACGACTGGTATCCAGCTCGCGTGGGATTGACTCGGCACCGAACCCGCCGTCGAAGTCACTGCCGAGACCCACATAATCGGTACTGCCGGTCACCTGGCAGACATGATCAATAGCTCTCACTACATTATCGAGCGTGACCTCCTGCTTCTTACTCCCCGCACCCCAACCGCGCTTCAGAAAAGCATTGAAGAGCACCACACCGATTACACCGCGGCGCTCAGCGATCATCTCGATAGCCCGATCGGGCAGGTGACGATCGGTTTGGATAATGCGCTGTGGGTTGCTGTGACTGGCGATCAGATACCCCGGCCCGCCCTGGAAGTCTTCAAGTGCCTCGAATAACGCTTTCTGGGACAGGTGGCTGACATCAAGAATCAGATGTAAGCCGGCGATAACCTCCAACAGCTCACGTCCTAACCGGGTGAACCCGCCCGGTTCGTGGGTACCACCAGCGTAGCGCGTTCCCGCCCAGGCTGGACCGACGACACGCAGTCCGCGTTCGACCCAGCGTTCCAGCTCATCTGGCTCCGAGATCGGGTCTGCTCCCTCCAGCAACGGAACGATCCCCACCTGGTGAGGTACCGGCTCGCCATGCGATGCCGTTTGGGTGGATAACATGCCTGTGGAATCAGCCTCAAGGTGCCACGCAGACAGCACATTAGAAAGGTCATTTTGGTTCTCAACGACATGCACATGTGGCTCCGTATCGGCCCAACGGTGATAGAAATCGAGCTGCGCCAAGCCGAGTTCATGGGCTTCGTCTGGGTCGCGATACGAGAGAGGGCCTTC